>JAQGNH010000118.1 GCA_028291945.1 Betaproteobacteria bacterium | reverse complement strand
AGAGGAAAGAGGAGCGCCGATCATGAGAAAATGATTCGAATGCAGTTTCGAGTGCGGTTCACCATATCTCCTCATATCGGCAGAATTTTCTAGAACATATCTCAAAAACCGTTCATGCTGAGCCAGGCACCCATGTGCCGCGGTCGAAGTATGAACGCTCGATTGTTTTTGAGAATCTTTTCGTCAAGCGCGCGGACCGTCAGCAGTATCTCTGAAGCACCTCACGATCGATCTCGATACCGAGCCCCGGCCCTTGCGGCACGGCGACGATGCCGCCGCTATGTCGAATAGGCTCGCGCGCGAGCTCGGTGCGCAGCGCATTTTCGCTCATGTCGTACTCCAGCAGCGTGGGGAACGGTTCCAGCGCACGCGGCGAGTCCGGTAGCGCCGCGAGCAAATGCAGCGTGGCGGTGAGCCGGATGGCCGTGCCGAACATGTGCGGGATCACTCTGACGTGGTTCGCGCTCGCCATGGCAGTGATTTTCCGAAACTCGGTGAAGCCGCCACACACGCACACATCGGGCTGAATGATGTCGAGCGCGCGCTCTTGGATCATGCGGCGGAACGCCCAGCGGCCTCGAAACTGTTCCGCGCCCGAGATACGCATCTTGAGCGCCCGGCGTATCTCGATATAACCCTCGACGTCATCGGCGCTTATGGGCTCTTCGAACCACAGGAGATTGTTCTTCGCGATCTCCTGGCCGACGGCGATTGCGGTGCCGACGTCATAACCGCAATTGGCGTCTACTGCGAACAGGATATCGTCGCCGATGGCGCGGCGCACTGCTGCGACGTTCTTGATATCGTAGTCGGGCCCGAAACCGACTTTCATTTTCATCGCCTTGAAGCCTTCGTCGACGTAGCCGCGCGCTTCTTCCACCAGAGCGGCGGTCCGGTCGGGCCGTTCTCGGCGAAACAGCCCGGTGGCGTAGGCCTGTACGCGCGTGCGAAACGCGCCACCCAGTAATTGATAGATCGGTTGCTTGAGCGCTTTGCCCATGATGTCCCACAGCGCGATGTCCACCGCGCTGATCGCTGCGGTGTCAGTGCCTTGTTTGTGCAGCCCTTCCCAGATGACTTCGTAGTCGAACGGATTTCGGCCGATCACGTGCGCGTCGAGCGCACGGCGCGCCGGCACCGTCGCCCCCTCTCCCCAACCAGTAACACCGGCATCGGTCATGACCTCGACCAGTCCGAACGCGCGCTCTCGCGTGGTGCGCATGGCGTTCGAGAATGGATCCTTGACCGGATAGACCGGCGAGTACGTTTTGACGTCGACGATTTTCATTTGGTTGTCTCGGAGTTAGCGCTCGTGTTCTACACAATGCCTTGTACTCACCTGGCGTCATCGGAGTCAACACGTGGTGTATTCGGAGCGCGAGCCCCTTTATCATTCAGAGAAACCGTGTCAACGTCGGACTTCGAAGACAGGAGGAGCGCATGAGCGGGGTTTACGAAGACCTCACGGTGGTCGAGCTGGCCGACCGCCGTAACCAGTGGGCGGGCAAGCTGCTGTCCGATGGGGGCGCCCGCGTGATCCAGATCGAGCCCATCCAGGGAAGTCCCGGTCGCTGGTGCGGTCCGTTCGTCGACGACAAGCTCGACCCCGATCGCTGCCTGGACTACTGGTGGAACAACACGGGCAAGGAGAGCGTGGCCCTCGACCTTACGCGGAAGCCCGCGCAGGATCTCCTGACGAAGCTCCTCAACCGCGCCGATGTTTTCCTCGAGAGCACACCGCCCGCCACGCTGGCGAAGCTCAACCTCGACTACGGCGCAGTCACTGCCAACAAGGCGCTGATCTACGCCTCGCTCACCGATTTCGGCCAGGACGGACCGTGGCGCGATTACCAGATGAACGACGCCGCCCATCTCGCACTCGGCGGGCAGATGTCCAGCACGGGCTACTCGGATCCCACCGCCACGCCGATCGGCGGACAGGGCAAACAGGCGTGGCACATGGGGTGCGCATTCGTCCTGCATGGCATCACTGTGGCGCTCTTCGACCGGATGACGTCGGGCGAAGGCCAGTACATCGACGTCTCGATCCACGACGCCTGCGCGATCGGGACCGAGGCCGCCGTTCCGCAGTGGATGTACTACGGTGAGACGATGCATCGCCAGACGGGCATGCACGCCAATCCCAGGCGACAGCCTCCCCTGCAACTGCCCACCGCCGACGGCAAGTACATGATCGCCGTGATGCAGAACTTCGGTGCGCGGGTGTGGGAGAGGCTGCTCAAGTGGATGGACGAGAAAGGCGTAACGGGCGAGCTGCATGACGCGAAGTACCAGGACGAGGTGTTCCGTATGTCGGAGTACCGTACGGGCACCGTCATCCGTGACGCCATCGCGCGTCTCATCAAAGCCAGCAACGGCGAAGAATGCTTCCATCGCGCGCAGTCGTACGGCATCTCGTGGGGACTCGTGCACGCCGCCGAAGAGAATTACGACATCCCGCACTATCAGCAGCGCCAGTACTGGCGTTCCATCGAGCATCCGGAGATCGGCCGCGCGATTCCCTATCCGCGAGGGCCGATCGCGGCCGATGAGCTGCAGATCGAGCCAAGGGGTCGCGCGCCTCGTCTCGGAGAGCACACGCGGCAGGTGCTTCAGCAGGACCTGGGCCTGAGCGATCAGGACTGCGCATCATTGACCGCGGCAGGAGCCATACGATGAGCACCAAATCTCCTGTGCGTCCGGGCGTCCTCTCCGGCGTGCGCGTTCTCGATTTCACCTGGAAGACCGTCGGCCCGTGGGCGCCGCGACTGCTCACGCATTACGGCGCCGAGGTCATCCACGTTGAACGCGCGGGGGGCTATGACGACCATCGCTACAACGCCACGCCGAGCATCGTCAGCGACGAGCCGCAGGCGGCCCAGCTGCCGGGGACGAAAAAGGTCTACTCGGATCCTCAATTCAACACGCTCCGCGAAGAGCCGTCGGCCGCTTCGGGACAGAAGAAGCTCTACGCCGCGCCGTACTTCAACACGCTGCATCACGGCAAGCTCGCGATCAGCCTCAATACGAGGAACCCGGAGGGCCTGAAGATCGTCGAGCGCCTCATTGGCATCTGCGACGCGCTCGTCGAGAATTTCAGCGCCGATGTCCTGCCGAACTGGGGCCTGACGTGGGAGCGCATACACCAGCTCAACCCGCGGCTCGTATACATGAGCGCTTCGGGGTTCGGGCACACGGGCGACTGGAAGGGCTACCGCAGCTTCGGTCCGACCGCCGCCGCGCAGTCAGGTCTTTCGCTCGCCTCCGGCCTGCCCGGCAAGCCGCCCGCGGGCTGGGGTTTTTCTTACCTCGACGTCATGGGCGGATGGATGGGTGGCCTCGCGCTCATCCAGGGCCTGCTGAAAGCGAAGAAGACCGGCAAGGGTCTCTACCTCGACTACTCGGTGACCGAAGGTGCGATGTCGATGATGGGCACCTACATGCTCGACTACCAGGTGAACGGCCGGCGAACGCGCCGACCGGATTTCCCTCCGGGTAATCGCTCGATCTTTCCCTCGATGTCGCCGCACAATACCTACCGTTGCGCGGGCAAGGATCGCAACAAGCAGGACTGGTGGGTGTTCATCGCGTGCGAGACGCAGCCTCAGTTCGAGTCGCTGTGCCACGTCATGGACCAGCCGGATCTCGTCCTCGATCCCAGGTTCGCCACGAACGAAGCGCGCGTCGCTCACCAAGACGAACTCGACGCGATCATCGGCCGCTGGACGCGGGCGCGGCGACGCTACGACATTATGCGCAAGTGCCAGGCGGCCGGCATCATCGCCGCGGTGGTCCAGAGCGCGGAGGACCGCGTCGAGTACGATCCGCAACTCCAGCACCGCGAGATGCACCCGATCATCAACCATCCCGAAGTCGGCGGCGACTTTGCCTACGAGGGTTATCCGGTCAAGATGTCGCGCACGCCGGCCTTCCTGCACGGGCGCGCGCCGGCTCTGGCCGAGCACAACGAATACGTCTACGGTGAGCTGCTGGGCATGAGCAAGGCGGAGATCGCCTCGCTCCGTGAACGCGAAGTGATCTGAAAGAGAGGATGGGTTATGGCGGATAGCTTTGACCGAAAGCGGCTCGCGCCGCTGAAGGATAGCGTGGCCATCGTCGGCGTCGGCGAGACCGACTACGGCGCCGATTACCGCGGTGCGGGTGGCCAGGCTGCAAAGAAGGGCGAGGCGCGTTATGACTCTTACACGCTCGCGTCACGCGCGCTCAAGCGCGCGCTCGACGATTCGGGACTGAAGAAGGACGACATCGATGGCCTCTGCACCGGCCCGACGTTGTCGGGTGAGCGGGCGAGCGAGCTCTGGGGACTGAATCCGCGGTGGAGCGGTAGCGGTGATGCGGCCCAATGCATCATCGAAGCGGCCATGGCCATCAATTGCGGCCTGTGCACGACGGTAGCCCTCGTTTACGGAAACGCGCAGCGCTCGATGAACACCGCGTACGGCGGCGCGCAGGTGACGGGCGGTGGCATCACGTCGTACTTCTACTACGCGCCCTGGGGCCTGACGTCGCAGGGTGCCCTGTACGCGCTCTTCTTCCAGCGTCACAAGCTGCTCTACGGCACCACCGAGGAGCAGCTCGGCGCGATCGCCGTCGCCTTCCGCAAGCACGCGTGCATGAATCCCAACGCTGTGATGCAGAAGCCGCTGACGATCGAAGACTACATGAAGGCGCCCTATGTGGCCGAGCCGCTGCGCCTCTTCGACTACTGCCTCATCAACGACGGCGGCGTCGCGATCATTGTGCGCCGTGCCGACATGGCGAAGGATCTCAAGCAGAAGCCCGTGATGGTGAGCGCCTTCGGCTGGTCCGAGGAGAACGTCGACGCCACGCAACTGCGGCCGCGTCTCAAGGATTTCTACCACACAGCACACCGCGGCGTGGCCGCGCAGGTGTATCCCATGGCCGGCGTCACACCGAAAGACATCGACGTGTTCGCCACCTACGACAGCTTCAGCGTACACCTGCTGGCGTCGCTGGAGGGCTTCGGCTTCTGCAAGGAGGGTGAAGGCGGGCCCTTCGTCCAGAACGGGCGCATCGAGATTGGCGGCGAGCTTCCGTGCAACACCAGCGGCGGCATGCTTTCCGAGAGCTACATGCAGAGCTGGAACCACCAGCCCGAGCTCGTGCGCCAGTTACGCGGCGGACTCGGGGCACGTCAGGTCGAGGGCGCGGAGGTCGCGCAGTACGTCCACGACGTCGCGGGCAAGTGCAAGAGCATCATCTACACGAAGGGGAGCTGAAGATGGCGACGGCGCGTCCGATCCGCTCGATGGATCCGTATGCACAGGAGTTCTGGACCTACACGCAGAAGAAGGAGCTGCGGCTCCAGAAATGCTCGGACTGCGGCAAGTTCCGTTTTCCGCCTGGACCCACATGCGACAAGTGCCTCTCCGACGAGGCCGAGTGGGCCGCAGTCTCAGGCCGCGGAAAGGTTCTCTCGTGGACGACCTTCCGCCGCAAATACTTTGAGGAATACCCGGCGCCCCACACGGTGATCGTCCTCGAGCTCGACGAGGGTCCGCTCTTCACCTCCTACCCGGTCGACGTCAACGTGTCTGACCTGAGTGAGGGCATGGTGCTGTCGCTGCGCTGGACCGACGGCCAGGATAAGTTCGGCGAATACAACCTGCCCGTCTTCGGTCCGCCGTCCGCATAGAGGGGGCTCACCAGGAGAGGCTCCATGGCGATTTCATCGACATTCGTGGCGGCGGACGGCCACGGGTACGAACTGCAGATGGGGCGATGGAGCCGGCGACTGGCACCAAAATTCATCGAGTTCGCGGGCATCAAGGACGCTGATCGTGTACTTGATGTGGGCTGTGGCACCGGAAGTTTGACGTCGACCCTTGCCCGCAACCCCGATATTCGCGGCGTTCAGGGGATCGATTTCTCAGCCGCCTATATCGAGCACGCCAAACGCGAGCACAGCGGTTCCCGAATTCAATTCCAAGTCGGTGATGCCTGTGCACTGCCGTTCGAAGATAAAGAATTCGATCACACGCTCTCGATGTTGGTGCTCCAGTTCATTCCCCAGCCTGAAAAGGCGGTGGGCGAGATGTGTCGCGTGACCCGTCCAGGCGGCACGGTTGCGGCTGCGACGTGGGATTCACGCGGCGGTTTTGTGTGGATGCGGATGTTCTGGGACACCGCAGCAATGATTGATCCGGCAGCAGGCGAACGGCGAGCGAAAATCTTCACAAGGCCCGTTGCGCTCCCTGGTGGTCTGGAGCGTGCTTGGAAGGCCGCAGGTCTGACCGATGTCGTGCAAGACATGCTTACGATCCGCATGGATTTTTCGTCGTTCGAGGACTTTTGGGCGCCAATGGAGGGTAAGGATGGTCCCTTTGCGGACTATGTCCGTACGCTTACATCCGAAGGGAAGACCCTTTTCCAAGACAAACTGCGATTGGCTTACGTGGATGGCGAAACGGATGGACCGCGTTCGTATGCCGCAACCGCTTGGGCCGTGAAAGGTGCGGTGCCGGTTTGAGTGCGATCAAAACGCCTTCCTGACCCGGGCCAGGCTGCCAGGCTTGATCTCGCGGCCAGCCCCTGACTCGCGCGGGCACAGGGGGGCTGTCGTGGTCTCGAACGATCCGTTCCTCAATGTCGACAGGATTTTCAAAGGCGCGAAGCCGGGCGACCTGCCCAAGCTGAAGACGCCCAAGACGATCGCTGTGAAGATCCCACAATCGATGTTGCTGCGCGCGGACAGGATTATCGAACGCGTTCGTGAATATTCACCTTTTGGCTGTCAACTACTTCGCTGAGTACGGTGCGGGTGCGGGCCTAGCATTGTCGTGCACTCAACCAAAAGGAGATCTTCATGAGCACCACTCGCCGCAGCAAAGCCGCCATCCTCTCCATCGCGCTGGCGTTCGCCTCGGTCGCAATAAACGCGCCGGCTGCGGAGGGGCTGAACGAGCACAGCAGCGCTCCCGCGACGCAGGCGACGCCATTAGACATGCACGACTTCCTGCCCGTGCACTTGTCGGCCGAGAGCTCGTATGCGTTCTACGATGGAACGGAATCGGCTTCGTCTGCATCGGCAGGCGCGCCTCGGGCGCTGATCGTCGGCGCGACCAATGCGCGAGAACGCGAGTAGCGCGCTCCCGGACTGCTGCGCGACGCCGGCGGCGCACAGACGCGGGCATCTGGCGCGATGTCGAGCGTCTCGCCCTTGCCGCGCGTCCGCTCGAACTATAGCTAGCGGTGGATTACACCGCATGATGAATTTCTCAAGCGCGCGTGGGATCGCCATGGGCGGCGTTGAGGGCTACTGCCTGCTTGACCAGTTCGACCACCGATGAGCGTTCCAGTGTCGTTTCCTCCACAAGCTCCAGTGTTGCCATCTCGTACTTGCCGCCGGGCTTCAGACGAGGCTCGATGCCCCGCAGACGCTTACCTCGCCAGAAGCCAAAGAGGACGCGCCTTTCTTCTGCGCGGATGAGAAGGACTGGCCCGTTCGAGAAGTACACCAGATGGCCCCACTTGATGACCTCCTGCAGCGGCGCGGTGTTCACGACAGTTGAGCGCAGAGCTTCCGTGTAGCGCTTCTGCCAACCGCTGAGCGAGGCAACGTATGCATCGGGACTCTCTGCCGCGATCGACTTCTTCATTGGCATTTGAACGACGCTCGCGGCTTTGTGTGCGGCCTAAGGACAGAAATAACCCGCCTCGCCCTCAAGCCTCGCTGCCGAGCTCCGGCCCGTCCAGCTGGCGCACTTCGCACTCGATGTCCCACTCGTCCCCGTGGACCTTTAGGAAGCGCCGGGTCAGCTCGATCGCCTCCTCCTTCGACTTCGCCTCCAGGATCGCATAGCCACCGATCACTTCCTTTGTCTCCGTGAACGGCCCATCGACCATCGACAGGTTGCCGCGGCGCAGCCGCACACGCACCCCTTCGGAGGTCGGCCGGAGCCCGGCGGTGCTTATCAGCCGGCCGGTGCGGGTCAACTCCTCTATCAGCTTGCCCATGTCGCTCATGAGCTGTTCGCTGGGTACCTGGCTGGTGTTCTCTTCGATGCGGATCATCGATATGAATCGCATGGTCATCGTCTCCTTGGTCGTTGCACAGTGGCGCGTGGCTCTGGACGATTGCATCGCTCGGCACCTCGCTACTGCCTAGTCGAACGAAGGTCGGGCGAATCGACAAAGCGCAGCCCTCGGCGCTCGTCAGCTGCTCGAAGGTCGCTGGTCGGTGGTCATTGGTCTGCCGACTTCATGCCGCCGGATCGCGCACGGATTCAATCTGAGAGGAGCTCGCGGCGCAAGCCACGGTTTCCGGCATTCGGGGAAGCGAGTCATGACACTGCCAAAGCAGTTGCGCCGAGGTAAGCATCGGTCACGAGGGGATTCACCATGAGCTCGCGCGCAGCACCCGCGATCGCAATGCGCCCACGGTCAAGGACGAACCCATAGCTCGCAAGCTCCAGCGCGGTGATCACGTCCTGCTCGACGAGCAGGATCGATACGCCGGTGCGATTGATCTTGATCAGCGCTTCGCCCAGTTCCTCCACGAGGCGTGGCGCGAGCCCGAGCGAGAGTTCGTCGATCATCAGAAGCCTCGGCGCAGCCATGATGCCGCGCCCGATCGCACACATCTGCTGCTCGCCGCCGGAGAGTGTGCTGGCGTCCTGGCCGGTGCGCTCCGCCAGGCGCGGAAAGATTCCGTACACGACTTCGAGATCGCGCCTGATCGCTGCAGCGCCGTCGCGGCGTGCGTATGCGCCCATCAGCAGGTTGTCGCGCACGCTCATGCCGCGAAAGAGCCGGCGCCCCTCGGGCACGTGAACGATGCCGGCGGCCACGATGTCTGCGGCCGGACGGCCGCTCATGTCTCGTCCGGCGAACGCTATCCGCCCTTTGGACCAGACGCCCAGCCCGGAGATGCACCGTAACAGCGTGCTTTTTCCCGCACCGTTCGAACCGATGAGACACACCATGTCGCCGGCGTTGACCGCGAGATCCACGCCCCAAAGGACCTGGATGTCTCCATAGCCTCCGGATACCCCGGTCAGCTCGAGCAGCCGTTCGCTCATACGGTTCCGGCGGCGTGTCGCGCGGCGAACTTGGTGCCGAGATAGGCCTCGATCACCTTCGGATCGTGTACGACCTGGTTCGGCGTGCCGTCCGCGATCAGCTGGCCGTGATGCAGGACTGCGATGCGGCCGCAGGCATTGAGCACGACTTTCATCAGATGCTCGATCAGGAGGATCGTCACGCCGCGCGCCGCGATCGCCCTGATGAGCTCCAGCGCGGAATCCATTTCCGCCGCGTTCAGGCCTGCATTCACTTCATCGAGCAGCAGGAGCTTCGGGTTCATTGCAAGACTGCGTGCCAGCTCGAGACGTTTGCGGTCGGCGAGCGTGAGGGTGGACGCCGGCTTGTCGGCAACGGCGCCAAGTCCGGTGAACTCGAGATGCTCGCGTGCTTTCACGCGTGCCGCCGCAAGGGTGCGGCAGCCGCCGGCGAACAATGCACCGCCCGCCACGTTATCGAGCGCGTTCATCCGCGGAAACGGCTGCACGATCTGCGATGTGCGGGCGATGCCGAGGTGGGCGATACGGTCCGGCGGCAGGCGGTCGATGGACGCACCCCGGAAGATCACGCGTCCGCGCGATGCCGGCGTCACGCCCGTGACCACGTTGACGAGCGTCGTCTTGCCGGCGCCATTGGGGCCGATGAGGCCGATGACTTCGCCTTCCTCGAGACGGAGCGACACATCGTCCAGTGCCTTCAGACCACCGAAGTTGCGGCTGACGTGATCGAGCTCGAGCAGCGTTGTCATGGTGCTTTCGCGGTGAGCGGGCGGCCGCGCGGGCTGAGGAGCCCGATCCCGAGCAGGCCCTTAGGCAGAAAAAGGATCAGGAGAACGACGATCAGACCAAGCAGACCCAGGTGCACGTTCAGGAAGTTGCGCCATACCAGCTCTTCCATCACCTGGAAGATGAACGCGCCGACGACCGGCCCTACTATCGTTCCCGCGCCCCCAAGGAGCGCCATGATGATCGGCTTGATCGAGAACAGGACATCGAACGCTTCCGCGGGATCGATGTAGCTCACCCACGAGGCATACACCGCCCCGGCGAGCGCCGGATACACGCTCGACAACGAGAATGCAATGGTCTTGTAGCGAGAAGTATGAATGCCCAGACGCAGCGCGGCGTCCTCGTTCTGCTCGATGCATCGCAAGCCGAAGCCGACGCGGCTCCTGTCGAGGATCACGGACGTGGCAAGCGCGAGCAGCGCGACTGCGAGCATTGCACAGTAGAAGAACTGGGCCTGTGTCGTGACATCGATCTTCAGCACCGGCAGATTGAGTCCCATGCCTCCGCCGGTGAGGTTGGTCATGCCGTTAATGACCTCGCGCAGCACATCCGCGATCACGAGCGAGGCGATCGCGAAGTAATGTCCTCTCAAATGGAGAATCGCCCGGCCGACCGCGGCGGCGAATACGGTGACGATCATTCCCGCAACGATCCACGCGGCGATCATCGGCACGCCTTTCGTCTGGAGCACCGCGCCTGCATACGCGCCGAGCCCGAAAAAGGCGGCGGTGGCGAACGAGGGGTACCCTGCGAAACCGCCGATGAAGTTCCACGACATCGCGAGCGTGGCGTACATCAGCATGCTGGTTGCGATACGCAGAATGTAGTTATCGGCCATGAACGGCAGTGCGCCGACCATAGCGGCCGCCGCAACGGCCATCAGCAGGCGGCCGCCGGTCATTCGAATCCCCGCTTGCCCATGATTCCGGTCGGGCGGAACATGAGCAGAGCGAGCAGCAGAACGAACGCGATGGTGGTGGAGTAGTCGGGGCCGAGCCACAGTGATCCGAAGCTCTCCAGGACGCCGAGCGCGATGCCGCCGACCATCACGCCCGGGATGCTGCCCAGACCCCCGAGAACGCAGATGACGAAGGCCTTGCCGAGGAAAGCGACGCTCGTCAGCGGCGAGATGGGAAAGATGACCGACATGAGGCTGCCGGCCGAGCCTGCCATCAAGGCGCCAAGCCCGAACGTGATCGCGTAGATGCGCGGCACGTTCACGCCCATCAGCGCAGCGGCCTCGCGATCCATACGCACCGCCACGATCGCGCGGCCGATGCGGGTGGTTCGCAGCACCGCATACAGCCCACCGACCAGCAACAGCGCGAGGAGCATCGCGTAGAGCCGGTCCCGCGGCACGAACGCGCTCCCGATCTCGATCAGACCGAGCGGTGGATCGATGATCACCTTGCGGTAGTCGGCCTTGAACGCGAAGATCATCGCGTTCTCGAGGATCAGGTTCAAGCCGAAGGTCAGAGTCAGCGTGATGAGGACCGGCGCGCCCATGACACGGTTGATCACGCCGGCCTGCAATGCGTATCCCAGAACGAACAGCGCTACGCCGGCTATGGGCACAAAGACAAAGGGATTGATGCCGAGGAGCGTAAACGCGAAGTACGCCGCATAGGCGCCGAGGATGATCAGCGACCCATGCATGATGTTGATGATATTGAGCACACCCCACACCAGCGAAAAGCCGACGGCGATGCAGCTATAGAGGCCGCCCAGCAAAATGCCGTTGATCAGTACCTGGAGGTAGAGCATGGGCTCAGGCGCGGGCGGCGGCGAGAGGCGCGCGCCCGAAGGAGGAAGGTTCTCAGCTCAAAGGCCGAGACGGAAATCAGCCATCTTGATCTCGGTGGGAAAGAGCACCGTGGGCTTGCCGCCCTGGATCTGGAACACCGGCGGCGTATACGAGTTCGCGTAGCCCTGCGGGCCGAAGGCGATCGGCCCGAAAAAAGTGGGAAACCTGCCGTCGCTCAGCGCTCCACGAACCTTGTCACGATCGACCGTGCCCGCGGCCTCGATCGCCATCTGCAGCACGACGCCCGCTACCGCTCCGCCCGCGCTGGTGAAGTCCGGCTCGATCTTGTACTTGGCGCGGAAAAGCTGCGTGAAATTTTCAGAGCTCTTGAATACGTCTTTGCTCGTGTAGCGCGCGGCCGGATGCCACCAGCTCGCGCTCGTCACATTGTTCGCAAGCGGCCCAGTTGCGTCGATGAATTCCTGGTACGCGGGCCCGTTGATCATGGTGAGTACGGGCGCGCGCAGGTTCTGATCGCTCATCTGCTTGCGAATGAGCACCATGTCGTTGATGTAGCCCGTCACGATGATCCAGTCGGGCTTTGCTGCCCGGATCTGGGTGACCGCGGACGCATGGTCGAGCGTGCCGATCGCGTATTTCTCGAAGTAGGCCACTGTGAAGCCGCGCGATTTCGCGGACCGCTCGAATTCTTCGGCAAGCGCCAGCGGATAGAGATCGTTACGCGCCAGTATCGCGACGCGCCGGACCTTGGGCGCGTTCTTACTAATCATCTCGGCAATGGGCTCGGTAAGCGTGTTGTTCGGTGTATAGGTGCCGAAGAGGTTCTTGTAATTCTGGTCGTAGACTTCGACCGAAGACGCCGTGGGCGCAATCGTCGGCACTCCGTACCTTTCGGATACCGCGCTCGCGGCCTTCGTCGCGCCCGAGCCAAACGGCGAAAACATGAAATGCACCTTGTCGTCGGTGATCAGCTTCTCGGCGAGCTGCACTGCGCGCGGCGTATTCGACTGATAGTCGTAATAGATCATCTTGACCGGCATGCGCGTCTTGCCGACCGCGATGCCACCCGCCTTGTTGACCTCTTCGGCCCAGAGGTCGTAACCCCTCTGGAGCTTCACGCCCTCGGGGGCGAGCCCGCCGGTAAGCGGCAGCGGTGCGCCGACAAGTATCGTGCTTTGGGCGCTGGCGGTCAGTGACGCGGCGACCAGTGCAGCGCCGAAAGCAAGGCGCAGCAGCAGGCGGAGAACGGCTGAGAGTGACGCGTTCATGTGGGCTTCCTTTTTTTTGTGTCGTCTGGAAAGACTAGCGCCTTCCAATGAAGTCGATTTCGATGCGCGCGCCGCGCGCGAGGTCGGTGACGCCTACACAGGTGCGCGCAGGCAGTCTGCCTTCCTTGAAGTAGGTCCTGTAGATCGCGTTCATCTTCGCGAAATCATCTTTGAAGTGCGTGAGAAATACGCGTGCGCTGACGATGTTGTCGAAGCTCGCATTGATGCCCGCGAGCAACGTGCCCAGCCCTTCCATGACGCGCCTCGTCTGCGCTTCGATGCCCTCCGGAAGCGGCGCATTGTCGTCCTTTGGGTCATTCGGGATCTGGCCGCGGATGAAGAGCCAGCCGTCCACCTCCACGGCATGGCTGTAGGGTGCGACCGGATTACCTACCTCGGGAACCATGTGAAAGATCGGTGTAGACACCGCGCGAACTCCCTTCAGATGAACATTACAATTCGGTGCGGAACTTTTGCGGCGCGGCGTTGCGGACGGCGACCCGTTCGACTGTGAGTGCGGGTCTGCGACGAGAACCGAGCTTGCATTGCCGTTCGACCGCCGTCAATGGGGGCAATATCAGCCCAGCTTTTGCGTAAGACGCCACTCGAGCATCGGGAGGCGGTCCTGCCCCCAGAAGAGCTCCCCGTCGAAGACGTACATCGGCGCGCCGAACACGCCGAGACTCATCGCTTCGTTCGTATTCGACTGATATTCGGCCTTTACATCTTCGCTCTCCGTTGCCGCGAGCAAGGCTTTACCGTCCATGCCGGTTTCATTGGCGATGGCCTCAAGGGTTGGATGATCGGCAATGTCACGATCCTCTACCCACACTGCGCGCAGCAGCGCGTGACTCAACGCCCTCCAGTCGAGCCCCTGCCGTTGCGCGGCGATGACGAGGTAGCACGCGCGGCGGTCGGCGACGGGGTGATGGGCGGGTTCGACGTTACACGGGACGCCGAGGAACTCGCGCCACCGCCTCAACTCCTGGTGGCGGTAAGCTTGACGCTGCTGAGCCCTTTGCTTTAACGGCAGGCCGCCGGACACGGACCAGACCTTCAGCAGGTCCATCGGCTTGTGGCGGACCGTCAAGCCAAAACGATCCGCGAGGTCGAGGAACCGGATATGGCCGAGATACGTCCACGGCGACGACATCGAATCGTAGTAATCGATAACCTTCTGCGGCATTGCTCATCCCCTTGTACCGCTATCCACATGGCATTACGTGGGCGTATCAATCCCCGGGGAGTATAGCGTGCGCGGCGCGCTGCCCGCGATCGCCAGGTAGCGGACCGCATGCTCACGACGATCCCTCGCGTGGAGCCGGATGAAACGGGCGCTGTCTCGCCATATCGTCGAGCGTAATTTAGCGGGTGCTCAAGCGGCTGCTTCCAGGATCTTCAGCACCTGTTCGGGCGAAGTGATCTTGAGCGGATTCGCGTGCAGCCACCTGTCGTGCATCGCGGTGGTCGCGATCGATGAGAACTGTTCCGGGCCGATGCCTACATCCGACAGGCGGCGCGGCAGCCCGAGCGCGGCGATGAAGTCGTCCAGCACGTCTGCCGCATCTTTGCCTGGATGGCCGAGCGCTTCGGCCACGAGCCGCTGGCGCTCGGCATTGACAGTGCGGTTGTAGCGCAGCACGTGCGGCAGCATCACGCACGAGGTATAGCCATGCGGCACGCCGCAGGAGCCGCCGAGCGCGTGACCGATCGCGTGGCTCGCGCCCATTTCCACCCCGCCGTGGCGCCCCGCAATCGCGAGCCAGATGCCGTAAAAACTCTCGAGCCGGGCATTCAGATCGGCGGGATCGCGCTTCGTCTTGAGCAGCGAGGAGCCCAACAGCTTCAACGCGTGCTGATACATGCCGTCGCTGACCGGATTGGAGCGCGGCGAGCACAAGCCCTCGGTCGCATGATCGATCGCGCGCACGCCGGTCGAGAGCCACACCCACAGCGGCGTGTGCACGGTCGGCGCCGGATCGAAGATGACGGTGCGCGGAACAGCCCGCGGGTTCTCGTGACTGAACTTGCGCTTGACGCGCTCGTCCGTGGCGCCGCCCCCCGTCGTGAGCTCGCCCGCCGAGAGCGTAGTGGGGATGGCAATCTGGGGGATACGCGGCCCCTCGAACTGCGGCATGAAGCGCGTGCCGTCCGGTTTGGTGATGGCGCGAAAGCGGTCAAAGGCGTCCACATCCGTGATGTCGTGCTGTAAGCACAGCCGGACGATCTTGCCCGCTTCGGTGACCGAGCCGCCGCCGAAGCTCACCACGAGATCCGTGCCGACGGAACGGGCGTGATCAGCCGCTTTCAGCACGGCCGAACGCGGGTTGAACGGCGGGATTGCGTCGTACTTGCCCGCGTAGCGACTGCCCAGCGCAGCCTGGACCTTCTCGACTTCGTCCGTTGTGCGATTCATCGTGCCGCTCACGACGAGAAACACCCGCTTGGCATTGATGCGTTCGACTTCGGCCGCAAGTGCCAGCGCCGCCGGTCTACCATAGACCAGCCGTTCCAACGCCGGAAATACGAAAACGTCCTCGCGCATTACAGTCTCCTCATCTGCCTTTCCACTGCGGCTTGCGTTTCTCCTTGAAGGCGCGCGCGCCCTCGTTCGCGTCTTCGCTCACGTACAGCGGGGCGCAGACCTGCCTGCCGACTTCCAGCGCCGCGTCGAGGCCCATGTTCAACGTGTGTCGCACGACCTGCCGCACGGCCACGACTGAAAGCGGCGCGCACTCGATGATCTCCTCGGCCATCGCCAGCGCTGCGTCGATCAACTCAGCGCGCGGCACGACGCGATTCACGAAACCGATCTCGTATGCGCGGTTCGCGTCGATCGTCCGGCCGGTCAGCATGAGCTCGAGCGCGATGCGACTGCCGAGCATATGAATCATCGGCGGCGACCAGGCGACGCCGCGTCCGACTTTCGGCTCGGTGATGCCGAACTTCGCAGTGTCCGCGGCGATGCACAGGTCGCACATCTGCGCAAATACCCAGCCTCCGGCGATCGCGACACCGTTCACGGCGGCGATTACCGGCTTTGTCAGGTGCAGCGTATCGCCCAGGAGCGGCAGCGGCGGCAGCGGCAGCCCCTCTTCGCGCGTCGCTTCTTTGAGATCGCGGCCGGCCGAGAAGGCCTTGTCACCCGCGCCCGTGAGGATCGCTACTCTCAAAGCCGGATCCTTGTCGAAATCCTCGAACGCACGCCAGAGCTGCGCGCACATCGGACGGTCGATCGCGTTGCGCTGGTCGGGGCGGTTCAGCGTGATGAGCGCGCACTGCCCGCGCACTTCGAACAGCACTTCCTTTTGCGTAGCCATAACATTCCTCCAGCACTACTCGGTAATAGGGTCAGGCCGAGCTTTTCAATAAGACACGTTCTCGGAAAATGTGAACCTGATCTTACCCAAGTCTAGTTGACACACTAAAGGGGGCGTCTTTCGATTCGGCAAGTCTCGTTTCTTCGGCCGCATTGCGATCACGCGAGCGAAGGGGCAAGATGCTCGCTGCACGCTTGCGCGTCGTCTACAAACCGCCAGGCGGCACCGCGAAATCGAACGCGACGCAGGAGGCAACCATGCGCAGCTTAACGCTTGCCGTGATCTGGATTTCGCTCGCGCTCGCGGTTGGTGCACATGCGGCGGCGTCCACCGCCTATCCCGAGAGACCCATTCGTCTCGTCACCGGCAGCGCCCCAGGCTCGGGCCCGGACATCGTCGCCCGCTTCCTCTCCGAACGACTCTACAAGTCGTGGAGTCAGCGCATCGTGGTCGACGCGCGGCCGGGCGTCGCCGGCGCAATGAGCGCCGACATCGTTGCGCGAGCGTCCGCCGACGGCTACACGTGGCTGATGATGACTTCGCAGCTTTTTATCGCGGCGAAGGTCTACAAGGACCTCAAGTTCAATCTGGAGAGGGACTTCGCGTCGATCAGCCTCATCGGCACCGTGCCCTACGTGCTTGTCGTCAATCCGCAGGTGCAGGCGAAAACGGTCCCCGAGCTGATCCAGCTCTCGAAGAAGACGCCGCTTCGCTACGGCTCCGCCGGCACCGGCGGCGGCGAGCACCTTTGCATGGTTTTCTTCCTGCATATGGCGGGCACGCAGATGCTGCACGTGCCCTACAAAGGTATCGCGCAGGCCTTGGGGGACACCGCCGCGCGGGAGGTTCATGCCGTGTTCGCGGTCGTTCCGGCTGCGCTTCCGCTGGTCATGGGCGGGCGCGTGAGGGCCATCGGCGTCAGCACTACGAAGCGCGCGCCTCTGCTGCCCGACGTGCCTCCGATTTCCGAGAGCGTACCCGGCTTCGAGAACTTCGGCTGGTACAGCATCGTTGTGCCGATAGGCACACCCGCCGCGGTGCTCGACAAAATCAGCGCTGAAGTGGTCAAGGCCGTGAAGGAACCGGAGTACGCGGAACAGTTGAAAGTACTGGGCATCGACATCGCCGGCGGCTCGCGCGCCGAGCTCGACGCGTTCCGACGCAGCGAATCGAAGCGCATGGGCGACATCGTCAAGACGGCGAACCTGGAGGTAAAGTGAGCGTCACTCCGCACAACTTCGCGAACACAAAACAACCAGGGGCTGGGCGTTCATGCCTGTGGTGCGCGAAAATTCGAGTCACTTGTGATTGATGGGTAGCCGGCCTTGCGTCTGCAGGATTGTTACGAAGGGAACGCGAGAAGTGGGCGAAGGTCATCAAAGCGGCAAATATCCGCATCGAGTGATCAGTCGGCCCGTATGCCGAGGTCCTTGATCACCTTGCCCCACTTGACGATGTCCGACCTGATCACGGCTCCCAGCTCCTCGGGCGAGCTGCCCACGGTCTCCACGCCGATGCTGAAATGCCGCTCTTTGACTTCCGGGCGGTTCAGCACGCGCGCAATTTCCTGACTGAGCCGGTTGACGAGCACGGCAGGCGTGCGCGCAGGCGCGACGATGCCCTGGACGATCGTTGCCTCGATCGGGAGGCCTGAAGCGGCGAGCGTGGGCACATCCGGAAGCAGCAACGACGGCTGCAGACTTGCCACGGCCAGGGCTTTCACTTTTCCCGCCTTGATCTGCGGGATGGCGATCGTCGCATTGGCGAACATGATCTGCACCTCGCCCGCGACGAGGGCATTCAGTCCGGGGCCGGTCCCTTTGTAATGAACGCCGACGATGTTCACGCCGGTGGCGGACTTGAAGAGCTCCCCAACCAGATGCGACGAATTGCCGATGCCGCCGGTGGCATAGTTGAGCTGCCCCGGCCGTGCTTTCGCGAGCGCGATGAGCTCCTTGACTGAGCCCGCAGCCAGTGAAGGACTCACGATCAGCACGTTCGGTGCCTTGACCGCCAGCGAGACCGGTGAGAAATCGCGCAGCGGATCGTAAGGCGATCGTTGCAGCAGAGGTATCAACCACAAGCTGGGACCGTCGAGCATCATCGTGTAGCCGTCGGGCTGCGCGCGCGCGATGACTTCGCCGCCGAAGTTGCCGCGGTTGTCGACGATCACCTGCTGCCCCAGGCTTTCGGTGAGTCCGCGCGCGATCAGGCGTGAGGTGAAATCGCTCGTCCCCCCAGGCGCAGACGTGATGATCCGAAGCGGCTTCGTCGGAAACGTCTGACCGAAGGCAGCCGCGGTCCCGAAGACGAAGATCCCTATCGAAAGCCTCAATGCGCGGGGATGTGGCATCAACTGAGAGAGGTCACCGGAACCGCAGCGCCGTGCACGGCGCGTGCACCATCCGACGCGAGGAACACGATTACGTTCGCCAGGTCCGCTGGCGCGACCCACTTCGCCGGGTTGGCCTTGGGCATCGCCGCGCGGTTCTCGGGCGTGTCGATGATGGTCGGCAGAACGCAATTGACGTTGATGTTCTTCTCGCGCAGTTCCCCAGCCATCGCCTCCGTCATGCGGATCACGGTGCCCTTCGACGCAGTGTAAGCGCCCATCTGCGCCACGCCCTTCTGCGCGGCGAAGGCCCCGACGTTGACGATCTTTCCGCCGCCCGCCGCCACCATGTGCGGTACCACCGCACGCACCGCGTGAAGCAGCGTGCGGGTATTGATGTCGAACAGAAAGTTCCAGTTCTCGTCCGAGGTCTCGTGCACCTTCTCGCCCATGCGGAATCCGCCGGCGATGTTGCACAGCACGTCGATGCGTCCGAAGCGCGCGAGTGCAGCTTGTGCAACGCCTGTCGCCGCGGTCATCTCGAGAAGATTCGCGGGCGCGAACGATCGCTGGTCGTTCTCCGATCCGAACGCCCTCTCCAGACCCTCGCGCTTGAGATCCACCAGCACCAGGTTTGCACCCAGATCGGCAAACACCCTGGCTACGGCGCCACCCAGGTTGCCGGCCGCGCCGGTGACGATGACGGTTCGATTGCCGAAGCTCATGCTCCTTCTCCGAATGCGGTGTGCACGGCGTGTCCGGATTGCATTTTGCCACGCCCATAGCCGCCGCCATGTTTATCCAGGGCTTCGCAATGCGTGTTCCTCAGTCCGCCCGCATGCCCCTTTCCTTGATCACCTTGCCCCACTTGCTCATTTCGTTCTTGAGATGGATCGCCGCTTCTTCCGGAGAGCTCGCAATGACATCCAGCCCGCGATCTTCGTACTGCTTCGGCGCACCGGGCGCTAGCAGTATGCGTTTCAGATTGTCGTTGAGCAGCCCGACCACCGCGGGCGGCGTTGCTTTCGACGCGATCAGGATGTGCCACGCAGCGAACTCGTAGCCTGGCAATCCAGCCTCGGCGATCGTGGGTACGGCGGGAAGCGCGGAAGAGCGCTTGAGCATGGTCACACCGAGCGCGCGCAGCTTCCCCGCCGTGACGTGCGACGCCGACTCGAGGATGCTCGTGACCGTCACTGGCATTTCGCCGGCGATCGTGGCGATGAGCGCGGGATACCCGCCCTTGTAATGGACTGCGACCAGATTCACCTTGCCCAGATAGTTGAAGAGCTCTCCGGCAATGTGCGGATTGGTGCCGATACCGGCGGTTCCGTAGTTGAGCGCGCCCGGCTTCGACGTCGCGAGCTGCAGCAGTTCGCTTACGGAACGGACGGGCAGTGACGGATGCACCGTCAGGACGTTCCCCGTCGACGCCATCAGCGAGATCGGCGCGAAGTCATTCAGTACGTCGTAAGGCACCTTCTTGTAGAGAAAAGTATTCGCGACGAACGGAACGGTATTGGAGCCGATCGTATATCCGTCGGGAGCGGCACGCGCCACGACCTCGGTCCCGATGTTCCCCGACGCGCCGGCGCGATTGTCGATCACGACCTGCTGCCCGACATTCTCCGACAGCTTCGTGCCGGCGAGCCGCGCGAGTACGTCCACGCTGCCGCCCGGCGCGAAAGGTACGATCCAGCGTATCGGCTTGACGGGATAGCTCGCGGACTGCGCGGCGGCGAATCTCGCCGCCGATATCGCTACCGCAAGGAACATCGCAAACAGCAGAACTCTCTTCATATTTTTCTCACGATGAGCCCAAATTACTAATGAGCCGCAGAGCGTGCTGCGCGTCGTCGCCCCGCGAGTAGAATGAACAGGCCGAGCGCAACCAGAGCGATCGTGCCTGGCTCCGGCACGACCGCAGCGAAGAATTGATTGCCCAGTATCGCTTGCACCCGCGGAGTCGGATGGTCCATGTCCCAGAACACGAACTGCGCCGGGTCGCACGCGCTGCCCAGAAGGTAGCAGGCA
>JAQGNH010000113.1 GCA_028291945.1 Betaproteobacteria bacterium | reverse complement strand
CACTTGCGGATTTCTGCGCGTAGATATCTCGAGAACTCGTCGGGACCGAGGCCTGACGGCTCGAAGCCGTCGGCCATGAAACGATCCCTGATGTCGGGGGCCTGCATGATCCTGACCACTTCCCTGCTGATCGCCGCGACCGCATTCTTCGGTGCGCCCGCCGGCATGAAGAGCCCATACCAGCTTGCTGCGTCGTAGCCTTTCAATGCCGATTCATCGATCGTCGGCACGTCCGGCATCGCGCTGCTGCGCTTGAGCGTGGACACCGCGATCGCTTTGATTCTGCCCGCACGCACCTGTGCGAGCCCCGCCGGTATCGACGTGAACACGACCTGCACCTCTCCACTCACCAATCCGACGAGGGACGGCGCGCTGCCTTTGTACGGCACGTGCTCCATCCTGACACCGGTGAGCGACCTGACGAGCTCCATCTCGAGATGCGTGACATTGCCGATGCCGCCCGAGCCGTACGTGATCTCGCCGGGCCTTGCGCGCGCGAGGGCGATCAGATCCTTGACGCTCTTCACCGGAAGAGAGGGATGCGCGGCCAGCACGGAAGGCCCGATCGCGGCGAGGGTGACGGGCTCGAGATCCTTCGTCACATCGAAAGGCATGTTCACGAAAAGGCTCGGCGTGGAGATCGTCGAGTTCGACATCAACAGCGTATAGCCGTCGGGCGGCGATTTCGCGACGTAGAGCGCACCGATGTTGCCGGCAGCGCCGGGCCTGTTGTCGACGATCACCGACTGTCCGATGGCGTCGGTCAGATACTTGCCCACCGCGCGCGCCGACATGTCGACGCCGCCGCCGGGCTGGAATCCCACGATGATGCGCACGGGTTTAGTTGGATATGACTGTGCGACGGCGCCCGCGGACAGGAGCGTGCAGGCCGTGGCTGCAGCAATAGCGGCAGCGCTCAACGTCCGCACCATGTTTTCTCCCTCCTTGTGTTCGCCGTGCGGCGTTTTCTAGCGCAGGTAATCGCGCTGGCGTCGAGTGTAGTCCTCGCGCTGCGTAACGCGCTCCATCTCTTCAGGCGATGCGACGCGGCCCTTGATATCGGCAGGCGCGCCGCCGCGGTAGAGATGCTCGTACGTCTCGCGCAGCGCTTTCGCCATCGCGGCTATCGGTTGGTGCCCCTGCAGCAATATGCGCGCGCCGGCCGCCTGCAGCCGCTTGCGGTCGATCGAAGCCTTGCCTGAGCCGACGATGAGCGGCAGATCGACCGCAGCGTGTACGGCTTCGACGAGCGCGACATCCTCGAAACCGACGACGAAGATCGCATCGACGCCGGTAGCGGCATACGCTTTCGCGCGCGCGACCGTGCCTTCGATGCCTTCGGTGCGCGCTGCCGCCGTGCGCGCAGCAATCACGAGCGCGGGATCGCTGCGGGCCGCGAGCGCGGCTCTTAGCTTGCCGGTCATTTCAGGAATCGACACGACCTCGTTCGCCGTGCCTGCGAAGCGCGCAGGCAGCACAGTGTCCTCGATTCCGAGTATCGAGACGCCCGAATGCTCGGTCTCTTCGACGGTGCGCATCACGTTGAGAGCATTGCCGAAGCCGTTATCCGCATCGACCAGAAGCGAGAGATTGCCCGCGCGGACTACACGCCTGATCTGGTCGGCGAATTCGGTCAGCGTGACGACGGCCAGATCGGGCGCAGCGAGCGTCGACGCAGACGAGATCGAGCCCGAAAAGAGTCCCAGCCGAAAACCGACGAGACTCGCGATGCGCGCTGACAATGCGTCGTAAACACTTGCGGGCGAAACACATGCCGATCCGTTCAGGATCGCGCGTGCCTGCAATCTCAATTCGGTATGCCTCACGGTTCTGCTCCCTTACTGTTGCGAAATTCCCGCGTCCTTGATGACCTTTGCCCAGCGGCTCGTCTCCGAACGGATGAACTCCGCGAACTCCTCTGGACTGGTCGGCGCGGCGTCGATCACCATGTCGTTCATACGCTGCTGTACCTCCGGCGCCAGCAACACCGTGCTCAGACCCGCGTGCAGCTTTGCGATGATAGGCCGCGGCGTGCCGGCGGGCGCGCACACACCGTACCAGGACGTCACGTCATAACCCGGCATTCCCGATTCTGCCAGCGTCGGCACGGACGGCCATTGAGAAAAGCGCTTCGCTCCAGTGACGGCCAGCGCGCGTATGCGGCCGGCCTGGACCGGCGGGAGCAACGCGGGAACATTGGCTATGCCGACGGGAATCTGTCCGCCGAGCAGGTCCGCAATCGCGGGCGCGGCGCCCTTGTAAGCAATGTGCACCAGTTTGATCTTCGCCATCGACTGGAATAGCTCCATCGCCAGTTGAGGCGAAGACCCGACACCCGACGAGCCATAGCTTACTTTGCCGGGGTTCGCCCGGGCGTACTCGATAAACCCGCCGATCGACGCTGCCGGCATGGACGGATGTACGACCAGGGCGCTGGGGGTCGTGCCGATGCGTGAGATCGGCGCGAAATCGCGCAGCGGATGGTAGGGCAACTTTGCGTACAACGAATACGCGATCGCGTTCGAGGCGATGTTGCATTGGAACAGCGTGTAGCCATCGGGCGTCGCTTTGGCTGCGACGGTCGCCGCAACGGTTCCGCCTGCGCCGGAGCGGTTTTCCACGACGACCGGCTGGCCCCATAACCTATTGAGACGTTCGCTGAGCAACCGCGCCACGATGTCCGGCGAGCCGCCCGCCGGGAACGGCACGAGGTAGCGCACGGGCCTCGCTGGATACGCCTGCGCGAACAAAGCACCAGGCCACGACAGTGTCACGGCCGCAACCGCCACGAGCAGGGATTTCATAATCGGCTGCCCCTCCAGCGCCCACTATAAGGTCATCGTGCGAATCAAACGAGCGTTATTTTTCTGCGTGGGTAGTCGCCACCTCGGTTGCGCTTCGGGCCGTGTTCGGTGGCGTATGCGCTTCGAGTCCGCGCGCGTGGTGTAAGTCAATAGCCGCGAAGGTTACGCAGATCCCAACACGCTTGCTGTATTCCACGTGAGCATTGATAGGACGCGGCGTTGACGCGTTGTTGTTGTTGCGCGTGAACGGCGCGGCGCACATCATCTTCTCGCTTGTGGTATTCGTTTTGGACACAGCCTGCGAATGCGTCCGTTCCGGGTCGAAAGCCGTAACCTGCGCATTGATTCTGAATGCCGGTTCGTATCGCTTCTGCCTGTTGTCGTTGATGCTCGA
>JAQGNH010000101.1 GCA_028291945.1 Betaproteobacteria bacterium | reverse complement strand
ACCGATCTCCTCTCCAAAGCGCCGCCTGACGGCTACACGCTCATATTCTCGACTGCGGCTCATGCGGTCACCGCCGTGTATTACCAGAAGCTGCCCTACGATCCGATCCGCGATTTCACGCCCGTTTCGCGAATAGGCTCCGTACCTTTCGTACTGGTCACGCATCCGTCCTTCCCCGCGACAACGCTCAAGGAGTTCGTGGCAGTCGCTAGACAGAAGCCCGGGCAGCTCAATCATGGCTCGGCGGGCACCGGGGGTATCGGCCATCTCGCCCAGGCGCTGTTTTGCAAACAGGCGGGAATCGAGGCGCGCTACATCGGGTACAAAGGGACGGGACCGGCGGTGATGGCGATCATCTCGGGCGAGATCCACTTCGGCATGCCAAATCTGATCGGCGCACTCCCGCAGGTGCGCGCAGGCAAGCTGCGAGCGTTCGGGACTGCGACCGCAGCGAGGACAACGCTCGCACCGGAGATTCCCACGCTTGCGGAAGGCGGGGTGCCTGGTGTCGAAGCCGGCACCTGGTATGGCATCAACGCGCCGCGCGGCACGCCGCAAGCTATCGTCCAGCAGCTTAACGGTGAGATCGTCGGCATACTTGACAACCCCACGTTCCGCGAGCAGTTCGCAACAGTGGGCGTCGTGCCCGAGC
The DNA here is from genome assembly GCA_028291945.1 of Betaproteobacteria bacterium. Taxonomy (GTDB): domain Bacteria; phylum Pseudomonadota; class Gammaproteobacteria; order Burkholderiales; family SG8-41; genus JAQGMV01. The sequence goes on along the minus strand of JAQGNH010000101.1, from coordinate 13,218 downwards.
CGAGTACGCCCCAGGAGTTCGGCGCCTTCATCCGGTCGGAAATCGAGAAATGGAGCGGCGTCATGAAGTTCGCCGGCATGAAGCAGGAAGCGTATTGAAGTAGCGTACCGCTGCAGCCGCAACGTCGCACACGTCGGCGGGCTCGGGTACCGATCTTTTCAACCGGAGCGTGAGTGGCATGGGCAACCGGTATCCTGCGCCTTGCGAGCGCAGCTGATCGAAGCGCACGCATCTAAGTAACTCACCGGTATCCGATGCTGAAAACCCATGGTCTGAAGAAGTGACGCCATGCGTGGAATAATTGAACGAGGGCCAGCGGGACCGTCGTCCACCAAGGGGAGCTATCATGAAGATCAAACGTATCGAACATGTCGGTGTCGTAGTGCGCAACCTGGAGGCGAGCAGGCGCTTGTGGGAAGACTGTTTCGGCATCCCGCTCGGCGGCCTCGAGCACACACCCGGCCGCCCTCACAAGCTCGCGCTATATCCGATCGGCGAATCCATGGTCGAGCTGCTTGCTGGTATCGAGCCCGACAGCAAGTTCGCAAAGATGTGCGACGACGGAAAGGCGGGCATCAACCACATCTGCTTCGAAGTCGAGGACATCGACGAGGCGCTGGCCGAGCTCAAGGCGAAGGGCATTCCACTGATCGACGAAGTGCCGCGCATCGGACACGCCGGGTGCCGTATTGCCTACCTGGACCCGAAAGGCACCGAAGGCTGCCTCATCGAGCTCGCGCAGCTGCCGAAGGAGCGCGCGCATTCCTGAGGTCGAGCGCTTCGTGCGAAGCGAAATCGACAAATGGAGAAAGGTCGCGGCCACCGCAAATCTACGGGTGGACTAAAGAAATGTGAACCAGTGTCATCGCGACGAGGCGATGAGGCGATGAGGCGACGCTGCGATTGCTTCGCTTGCGCTCGCAACGTCGTCCTTGTGGGCGCACGGAAACGTACTTACAAATGAGAGAGGCTATGGCAGCAAACCAGAAAGAGCAGGGATCAGCCCACATGAACGTGGAGCGCCTCGAGCGTCTGAAGCAGAAGTACGACGCTGCCGCGATCGACAATGGCATGCGGTTGCGGCCAGATGATTTTCTCGACGAGCTCGAGTGGCGCGACATGATCGACCAGCACTACACCCGCTCGTGGCTGGAGTTCACCTATGGCGGGTTGTTCAGGCGGAAGGGGCTGGACGACCGCACTCGGCTGCTCGTCTCTATCGCCCAGTTCCTCGCACTCGGCGAGATGGAGGAATTCGAGCGGCAGATTCCGAGCGCACTTGCAGTCGGCGCCTCGCCGCGGGAAGTGCTCGAAATCATTCTGCAGTCGACCGTCTATATCGGCTACATCAAAGCGGGGCGCGGCGCGCGGCTCTGCGTGAAAGTCCTGGAGCAGCTGGGGCGTCTCGACGAGATCACCAAGACTCAACTGCCGCTGGAAGGTCGCATGCCCGAGCGTTCGCTCGCCGGGGAGCGACGCCAGTGGCCTGCCGCGAAGTCCGCCGAGGAGACGGCGCGGCGCGAGCACCTCCTCGAAAAATACGGCTGGTCCGGAGTCAGCACCCGCATCCGCACGCAGAACCACCAGAGCAATGAGTCCACCAACACCTACGATCGCGTCGATCCGCACTACCTCAAGCTGTGGTTCGACTTCATCTACGGCGAGATGTACCCGCGAGGGATCATCGACGATCGCACCCGGCTGCTCATGATGGTGGGTATCTGCCTCGCACTGAATGAGCCGGTACAGCTCGAGAACCACATTCGCGGCGCCCTGCTCCTTGGCGCCAATGCGCGCGAAGTGCTGGAGGTGATCGTGCACTCGACGGCGTACGTCGGCATGCCCACGACCGTCCAGACCGTTCGCGTCCTCGATCGCATCGCCAAGGAAGAAAACCGCCTCAGCGAGCTGAGCACGCCCCCGCGGTAGGCCGGCTCTACATTCTCACTTCGAGCCTCTCTGGTCTGCATACCGCCGCCAATGATGAGCTTGGCTCGTCACACTCGTTCCTGATTCGACGCGCTTATTCGACCTTGACACCCGCATCGCGCACCAGCTTTGCGAACTTGGGGATTTCGGCGCGAATGAATGCGCTGAATTCTTGGGGCGTGTTGGCGACAACCTCAAAATCCAACTCCGCGAGTCTGGGCTTCAGGTCAGGCGCGTTGAGGTGCCGCACGATTACCGCGTGCAGTCGCTTTACGATGTCGGCTGCCGTTCCCGCCGGCGCGACCATGCCCCAGCACGGGTTCGAATTGACGGCGGCCAGCCCCTGCTCGGCGAGCAACGGCACATCGGGAAAGGTCGCGAGCCGCTTCGTCGCCGTCGTGCCGAGCACCCGGATGCGGGCGGCTTTCACGAACGGCGCGAGCGAAGCGGGTGATGCGAGCGAATACGCGACCTGACCGGCGACCAGCTCAGCCACGGAGGGACCGCCGCCCTTGTACGGGACGTGAATCGTATCGATGCCCGCTGCGAGCCGGAACTGCTCGAGCGCGAGATGGATGGCAGTTCCATTGCCCGCCGAGCTGAAGGTCAGCTTTCCAGGACGTGACTTGGCGAGGGCGATCAGCTCCGACGTGCTGTTGGCCGGCACCGACTGGTGCACGACGAGCAGCAGCGGGGACGACGCGAATAGCGTGATCGGTGCGAAGTCCCTCAACGCCTCATAGGACATTTTCTTGTACAGGGCGGGATTGATCATGAACGCCGAGTCGATGACGCCCAGCGTGTAGCCATCGGGCGCGGCACGCGCCATGATCTGCGTGCCGATCATCGCGCTGCCCCCGGGCCGGTTGTCGACCACGATCTGCTGGCCGAGATCGACGGCCATTCGTGGCGCAAGGAAGCGCGCGAGAATATCGGAGCCTCCGCCCGGCGCGTAGGGGATCACCACCCGGATCGGACGTTGCGGGTACGCTGATGTGGACTGCGCAAGTGCAGGCGCAATGACGGCACATGCGAGCAGTACGATGCTGCTTGGGGTCAAAGACCGCAACGCATACCGCTTCACTCGATCGCTCATTCGGTCCTCCGCGTTCAGAGAGACGGCGCTGCACGAGCAACTGCAAGAAATACGGCTGTCAGGGCGCGGCAATGCTCGGCAGTTGCTTCAGTCCAGGTGTGCGCCAGTCGCCTTCGCCACCTGCGTGTATTTCGCCAGATCCGTCTTCATAATGATGAGGAACTCCTGCGGCGTGCGGAGAACCGATCATCAGCCGTATCGGTTTGGCGGGATAGCGTTGATCGGCGCCATGCGCAGCCGTTGCCAATACTCCGACAATCAATAAACTGGCGAAGCGCGTGAGCGTCATTCAGAGGTTTCCTTCAGATCGGCGCCGTTGATTTCGAGGGCGAGCGTCGAGAAAAGCTCGACCGCACGCCCGAGATCGGCGACTCGGATATGCTCGGACGGCTTGTGCGAGTGATCGATGTAGCCGGGTCCGATGATCAGAGGCGGCGCCACCTTCTTGTACTCGGACGCTTCGGTGCCGAGCGCAGCGACGCCCGCAGCACGTCCCGCGATGCGCTCGACCAGGCACACAAGCGGATGATCCCGGCGCAGCTCCGGTGGCGACGCTTCCGGACGTATTTCCAGCTCGAGGCTGTGGCGTTCCGCGGCGCGCTTCACGGCGTCCACGATCGGCGCTGGATCGATCGACTTCGAGTAGCGCAGCTTCATGCGGCAGGTGGCCTGGCCGACAGTCGTGTTCGGCGCCGTGCCGTAGTTGTCGACGATGATGTTGAGATCGCACCACGTCGGGTCGTAGGCGGCATCCTGGAACGACGCATCCGAACGAAGCTTGAGATAGAGCTCGCGCATGTCGGCAAGAAAAGGGATGAGCGCGATGTTGGCGTTGCGTCCTTCAGCCAGCGAAGAGTGCGCCTGCACGCCGCGGGCGTGGGCAACGAACTGCACGTCAGCGCGGTGGCCGCGGATCGGCTGAAGGCAAGTGGGTTCGCCGATGATGATCGCCTTCGGCATTGACGCGCGCAGAAGCTCGCTGCGCGCGATCATTTCGCGAACGCCGCGCTTGGTCGACTCCTCGTCCGCAGTAAGCAACATCATCGCGGGCTCGTGCTGCGGAAGGGCACTCAGAGCGACGATGGATGCGGCGACTGCGCCTTTCATGTCCGAGGTGCCGAGCCCGTACAAAATGCCGTCTTCCACGTCGGGCGCGAAAGGATCTCGCTTCCATCCCGCGTCGGGAACGGTGTCCATGTGCCCAGCGAAGGCAGCGCCGCTCCCTGTTCCACGGCGGGCGACGAGGTTACGCTTTTCGGTGCCGTCGCTATCGACGTAATCGATCGGCTCGATCTCCCAACCTTTGAGCGCATCGGTCAGGCGCTCGCAGATCAGCCGCGTGCTGACGAAGCTCCGCGAGTCGATGCTCACCAGCTCGCGCGCGAGTGTAACGACGTCAGACATGACAGGCTATGTTCCTTGCGCTTTGACTTCGTAAACCGCACAACCCGCAAACCCGCAATACGGCAGGAGAGGGGTATAGAGGGGCTTGAAAATGATTCTACGCGGTGCACACTCGCGTGATCTAATTTTTTCCAGTGAGTGCCAGTAGCGCCTACGGGGCCGCGGTACGCAGGCCTCCGAGTATCGCGTTGACTCGGCCGCTTACGGCCAGGCGCTGCTTCGCGTCGAGATTACACGTGCACAGATTTGAAGTCCTGCGCGTTGTACTCGATGATCTGCTCGGCGACGATAACGAATTGACAGTCGTGATGGGCTGCGCTCGGTTCTTATATTATGAGCCAGTCGTCTCATCGAGCGGACGGCTGCGCACCACGCGCATAATCTTGCGGGAAAAACGATAGGGTCAGCGTTGGGAGTAGAGCCATGCCACGATCAAAGGACCGGTTGGACCGGGTGATTCTTGAAGCTCGACGCAACGCCGACAAGCGTGCGGCAGGATATCGAGAGCAGGCGCTGAAGCTCTATCCATGGGTGTGTGGAGGTTGCGCGCGCACCTTTACACACAGTAATCTTCAGTTGCTGGAGGTCCACCACAAGAACGGCAACCACAATGACAATCCGCCGGACGGCAGCAACTGGGAGCTTCTCTGCACCTACTGCCATGAGCACGAGCACTCGAAGCTGAAAGATATGGCGGGCCGCACGGATTCAAGTGAGGTGGCGCCAGCGTCGACGTTCAATCCCTTTGCGGACCTGAAATCGATGATGGAGTCGAAGAAGAAGGGCTGAGCGCCCGCGTCCGCCGAAACATCAGCGGCCCGCGGCTCACCGCAATTTCAGCCGCCACAGTGACGTCACTTCCGCGGCGCGAGCGTCGTGGAGCGGATCGTCGGGATCTGACGCCTTCGGGTGGTTCGGTCGTGCGTCCGTCCGGTCCACGATGTTCAGGCCCGCCTCGTCGATCGCCGCGACAAGCTCGTCACGTGTGCGTAAGCCTAGGTGCTCCGCAATATCCGAGAGGACCAGCCAGGCTTCGCCGTCAGGTGCGAGGTGCGCCGCCACGCCGCCGAGAAACCCCCGCAGCATGCGACCTTCGGAGTCGTATACCGTCTGCTCCATCGGAGAGGTGGCCCGCGCCGGAATCCATGGCGGGTTGCAGACGACGAGCGGAGCGCGTCCCGGAGGGAAAAGATCGGCTTCGACGACCTCCACTTTCTTGTCGAGGCGTAGCCGTGCAATGTTGTCGCGCGCGCACGCGAGCGCGCGAGGGTCCCGCTCAGTCGCCACCACGCGCTCGACACCTCGCCGGGCAAGCACTGCGGCAAGAACGCCGGTCCCGGTGCCGATATCGAAGGCGAGCGCAGTCGACGGCAACGGCGCCGCAGCGACCAGAGCGACGTATTCGTTGCGCACGGGTGCGAAGACGCCGTAGTGCGGATGGATGCGCCCGCCGGCCGCCGGAATCTCGATGCCCTTCTTGCGCCACTCGTGGGCACCGATGATTCCCAGCAGCTCGCGCATCGAAGCGACATAGCGCTCCTCTGCCGCATCGTAGACCTGCGTGCAAGCGTCGCGCACGTCCGGCGCCCGGCGCAGCGGAATCGTGTGATCGCTTTCGAACGGCAGCAGCAGCATGCCCAGCGTGCGTGCACGCTGTGACTGTGCCTGGCGATACAGATGAAAGGCTTCAGCCGCTGATGCGGGCGTGGCGGCTGGCTTTTTTCGCGGTTTGCGATCGACGCGGCGCGCGAGTGCCTGCAGCAATTGGCGCGCGTTCTGAAAGTCGCCCCGCCACAATATCGCCGTGCCCTCGCAAGCGAAACGGTAAGCAGCATCCGCCGTGATGGTGTCATCGCCGACGACGACGCGTTTGGGGGGCGGCGTGCCGCTTTCGGAGCGCCAGCGAGCGGAGCGTACCTCGCCCCGCTCTTTCCAGCTGATGCTCGCGGTCGCTGTGTCGCAAACCAGAGTCACGCGTGGTGTCCGGATTCGGCGGGCAGCTCGGCAAGCTCGATGAGACAGCCTTCGGTTCCGGCCGGATCGAGGAATGCGATGCGACAGCCGGCATGGCCGATGCGAGGTACCTGATCGAGCAACGGAACGCGTTTGGCTTTCAGCTCCGCCAGTGCCTCATCGATGTTCTCGACCTCGAAACAAATGTGATTGATGCCGGCCTTGCCTTCGTCGCACATGCGCGTGAATTTGCTGTCAGGTGTGACGCCCGCCAACAGCTCCACCATCGATTCACCGACGGGATAGAGGGCGAGCTTATTGGGCCGGCCTGCAATCTGCTCGACACCGCCCAGCTTGATGCCGAAGCAGTCTTCCCACAGGCGACGGCTCGCGTCGACATCTCGCACCACGACGCCGACATGCTCGATACGTTTGATCTTCATTCTCTTCTCCTGAATCAGCGAACCCTGAATACGCGTGTGCCGCGTGGTCCGGCATGCACGCATTCTATCCGCGCTACACCCCATAACACTCGGATTTCAGGCAACAACGTGGCCGGCGCTGCGAGCATCAGGATAGACTACCGTCACACCATTCGGGGAAATAGCCGCATGAAGATGGTACGTTTGCTGTTGGCGCTGTGCATGGCGCTCCTGGCGTCATCGGCGCTTGCGCAGTATCCCAATCGCCCGTTACGGCTCGTCGTTCCATTCCCGCCGGGCGGCGCCGTCGATGTGCTCGGGCGCGCCATCGCGCTCAACGCGCGCGAGGTATTCGGGCAAAACATCATCGTCGACAATCGAGCAGGCTTCGGCGGCGCGGTCGGCTCCGAGCTTGCGGCAAAGTCGACGCCAGACGGCTACACCTTGCTCATGGGATCGACGTCGACGATCTCGATCAATCCGGTACTTTTCTCCAAGCTCGCCTATAAGCCCACAGACTTTGTTCCCGTCACGCTCGTCGGCTTCGTTCCGCATCTGCTCGTCGCGAGCATGGCGGTGCCTGCGGCGAACCTGAAGGAATTCATCGCCTACGCGAAAGCGCGGCCAGGCGAGCTTCAGTACGGCTCGGCCGGAAGCGGTACGCCCCACCATATCGCACTCGAGATGTTCAAGCAGATGACGGGCATCAACATGCTGCATGTGCCTTACAAGGGTACGGCACCGGCCATCGTCGATCTTCTGCCCGGCCGCGTCCACTGCATGTCCGCTGAAGTTCTCGCCGTGTTGCCGCACGTGCGGGCTGGGAAGCTGCGCGCGCTGGGTATCGCTACACTCACCCGCAATCAGGTGGCGCCGGACATTCCGACTGTGTCTGAAGCCGGCGTGCCGGGTTTCGAAGTCACCTCTTGGTACGGGGTCCTTGTGCCCGCCGGAACGCCGCGCGCGATTGTGACCCAGCTCTCGGGCGGCATTGCGAAGTCGCTTGGGAGCCCGGACATGCATCAGCGCTTTGCGGATCTCGGCGCCACCCCTGTCGGCAACACGCCGGACGAATTCGGCGCGTTCGTGAAGCGCGAAGGGACGAAGTGGGCGAAAGCGGTCAAGGATTCTGGCGCGAAAGTCGAGTAAGACCAGCGGGAAGGACTCACGCATGAAGCGCGAACCGATGATGACATTACGTACGCGCAAGCTTTCGTACGCGTTTGGCATCGAGATCTTCGAAATAGACCTCACGCACGAGCTTGCTGACGAGACTGTCGCTGAAATCCGGCGGCTGTGGAACAAGCACGGCATTGTGCTGCTACGCGGCCAGAACATCACGCCGCAGCAGTTGATCGCGTACAGCCGCCGCTTCGGAGAGCTCGACCTTCACGAGACGCTGAAGCCGTTCAGGCATCCCGAACATTCAGAGCTCTTCGTGCTCTCCACGATACCCGTCGACGGCAAGCCGTCCGTAAGCGAAAACGTCGGAAGACATTGGCACTCGGATCTTTCATATACGCTGAGACCGCCCCTGGGATCGATCTTTCACGCGCAGATACTTCCCGAAGTCGGCGGCGATACCATGTTCGCCAGCTTTGCGGCCGCGTATGACGGCCTCTCGGAAAAGATGAAGGAGGTGATCGAGGGGCTCGACGCCGTCCACGACTACATGGGTGTTGAGAACATGAAGAAGCGCGATCCAAAACTGGTCGCACAGCTGCGGGAAGCGAATCCACCCGTCGCGCAGCCGCTCGTCCGGGCGCACAACGAAACGGGCCGCAAATGCCTGTATCTGAGCGAGCAGATGACGAAACGTATCGTCGGCATGACCGAGCGCGAATCAATGCCGCTGCTCAGAATGCTCTTCGAGCACTGCGTCGACCCGCTCTACACGTACCGTCACAAGTGGCATCCGCACGACATCATCATGTGGGACAACCGTAGCACGATGCATCTCGCGCTCGCGGATTTTGCGCCGGGCGCCCACCGTTACTGCATGCGAACGACGATACTCGGCAAACCGAGCGGGTACCTCGCTCCAGCTTAAAACCACGATCTCACACGTGCGGCCGGTGAGCTGATCTCACATGCACGCGCCTTTAGTCATACTCACTTCTTCGTCCATGCCTTTAATATAAGCACCGTTGGGTAGGCCTGGATCATCAAGAATCTCTCCTCGCTTTCACGCAGAATAATAATAAGTAGCTACTCCTTGTAACAATCGTTTGCCCGGCCGAAGTCGGCCTTTTGTTTGTCACGTCCAGCGTTGCAGCAGTTGCTGACGTGACGTCACTCGTCGGCTGTTTCGCGGCGTCAGCAGCAATCTCGGCGTGATGATGTGGAAAGTCTCTGCAGTGATCCTGAATCGTCTGCGCGCTCATAGGCTTTTCGATCTGGAAAAGTTAGCGGGAACCGGCACGCGATGTACTTAACGAACGCACTCCGAGCACTGCGTTTTTCTTAATATCCATTTTGGTGACATATGCGTAGCAATACGGACAACGTTTCTCAAAAACCATCAGTTGTATTGCTCTTGATAGCGCTTTGTTCCATGTTGCCGTGGGGTCATGCTTGGGCCCAGCAGTGTAATGGCGCGGTTACTGTCACTTCAGCGCTCACGATCAGTGCTGACTGTGACGGTTGGGGTGCAAACCCTTTGACTTTGGGGACCGGCGCCAACGTAACAATCAACTCGGGCGTGACCGTTTCAAACGATGCGGGCAGCGGTAGAAATGGTGATCCGGTCTCAGTCTTGTCTTCAACAACGGCCTCGGCGTTGATCAACAACGGTCAGATTTACACCGGGTCGCAATGGGCGGTAACCGTCAATGGCACGTTGACCGACCTGATCAATTCCGGAACGATTCAATCGGGTATCAGGCGTGCAATTGTTATTAATGGCGGCACGATCGTCAACTTGACCAATACGGGTTCAATCATTGGTCCATTTTCTGGAGTCACCAATATTGGTGTGATCCAGACGTTCAATAATCTACAGGGTGCTGGCAATGCCAATGGCGCCGTAACCTATACAGGTGCTTTGCCAACCCACTACAAAATCATCATCAACAGTCCGACCACTTACGGACAACTGACCGCTTCTGGTGTTACCGGCAGCATGACGTTCGGCATTTACGGCACATCAACAGTTGCCGCAGGCGCTTACACCGGAGTGTTAAGTGGCCTTACGGCAAGCAACTTGACGGGGACATCAGGTACTTTTGGCGGGCTGGACTGGCTATTGAGTCTGGCTTCGGGAAGCAGCACTACCTGGGATCTCATATTTTCCACTCCTGTGATCATCCCATCGAACATCACTTCAGGTAGCGTGTACACCCTCAGTGCTCTGGGCCCATCGGTAAATCCGGTCTTTGATGGCGGAACCCTGGCGCTATCACCCGGTGACAGCTCGAGTCAGGCGTTTACGGTCAATGGTGCTGGTGCCACGCTCACGACACCTTCCGGTAGCTCAGCTCAACTTTCAGGCGCTTTTTCCGGCTTGGGTGGCTTGACGGTGAATGGCACCGGGGTTCTGGTGCTGACCGGCAACAACACGTATTCAGGCGGTACCACAGTCGCGTCAGGAACACTAACTATCAGTGGTGATTCTGCGCTCGGCACGGGTTCTGTTTTTGTGGGGCCCGGTGGCACGTTGATGGGCACGGGTACGATCAACGGTCCCCTGACGGTTGCCGGTACGTTAAAGCCTGGTAACTCGCCGGGCTATCTCGCAGTGAGCTCGACTGTCACGATGAATAGCGGCAGTACCTATCTGCAGGACATCGCCGGAACCACACAAGCCAGCGTGGCCACTCCTCTGGGCGCGACCGGCTACTACTCATTCCTGAACATCACGGGCGGCCAGTTCGTGATCCAACCGAATTCGACCCTGACTCCGCGCTTGACCGGTCTGTTCACTCCAGCCGAATCTGGCTTCGGCAGCCTGCCCTATACGCCGGTGCTGGGCGACAAGTTTCGTATAGTGACCGCTGATGGCGGGATCGTTGGTCGATTCTCTACGGTGACCCAGCCTGCAGAGCTTTCAGCGGGCACACAGTTCATCCAGTTCTACAACGTTGCCGGCAGCAACAGTCTGGATCTGGCGGTGATCCCGGCGTCTTACACGACGACCCTAAGCGCCTACACGAGCAACACCCGCTCTGTCGCAAGCGCCCTCGATAAGATCGTGTTAGCCAATCAGGCGGGCTCGGCGACCACCAAACAGGACCAGTTGCTCTATGCCGCCTCGGGTCAGAACGCAGCAAGCCTGCCTTCTTTTGCGCGGGGGCTGACAGGTGAAGTCTACGGTGCAACCCTTGCGGTCGTGCCCCAGACCACGCTGCGTACGCAGCAGGCAGTACTGTTGCGTCTGGCGGACACCATCTCTGCCCCGATGACCCGTGCAGCCGTCCATACTGCATCTGTGGGCGCCACTCCCCACTTCAGCAATGCCGACAAGATGACAACGGATGTGATGGCTCGGGGTGCAGCATGGGGTGAGATCGCCTATCAGCGCGGCAGTCGCTCCGGGGATAACAACGCGAGCGGCTTCTCGAACAACCTGTATCAGCTGGTGTTTGGAGTCGATGCGTATGCGGAGCATGGTATCAAGGCGGGTGGCGGGTTTGCGCTATCCAACACCGACGTCAGTGCCGCCCAAGGAACAGGCACGGTTCAACAAGGATCGTTCTTCCTGTACGGGAAGCTGCCCGTTGATGCATTTGTGATTGACGGTATGGCAAGCTTTGGCCTGAGCTCTGCGGACCACTCGCGTCACGATCCCACAGGCTACACCGCAGGTCTGGAGGCCAAAGGCGTCCGCGGCAACGATACCTTGATCAGTACTGGCCTGAGCCGCCCCATCGAGTGGCAAGACACTCGCATCACGCCCTATGCTCGCGTAACCTGGCAACATGTCCATCAGTCGTCCTTTAGTGAAGGCGCATCAGCGGCCGCACTAAGCGTGGACAGCTTTAACCGTAACGGCGTGCGTGGGGTGATTGGACTGGCGGTAGGAACCACGAATCCAGTGAAACAGATTTACGCCTACCGGTTCGACGTAGCGGTGGGTGCGGACACATCGAACCTGATCAACCCGGCGCTCAACGCGTCGCTGGCCGGGATGTCGACTACCCTACTCACGCCCCATGCAGGCTCGACCTTCGTGCAGGCGGGGCTCCACGGCACGGCCAACTTTGCAAAAAATGCCTTCGCCTATCTGGGGGTATCCGGCGAGGCGCGTAGCAGATCGACGCAGGGTAATGTCAATGCCGGTGTAGGGATGCAGTTCTAATTCGAATCACGTCAAACGCGTCGCGCTTACCGTAGCAAATGGACCTTTGGGTCCGTTTGCGGAAGTTGGGTTCGAACACGCTTCTAACGCAGGTAACGGCGGTCACGATCCACTGAAACCCTACGTCAATTCCCGCTGGGAATCATCAGTCAGTGTGCCGGACGACTGTCGGCGTGTTGCTTTTCGTCGGCCTGCGCGCGGCTCAATGCCCTCGCCTTGTAACGATCCTTCGCGGCACAGGCAGCCGACCAGTCCAGAGTCTGCTTGGCGAAATCGTACTCGTATTTGTCGACGACCTTACCGTCGAGCATCCCGATAGATTCGCCGATGTCCGCGAGCTTTTCATATTCCTCGATGACCCTCTGAGCCCACGTTATTTCATCCGCAGTCGGTGAGAGGCCTGATACGAGAGGCTGGATAAACGCTGGATGAAGTGCTCCGGCGTGATGGACGCCTGCCGCGTGGAGCGCCGCGGCCTGCGACGCCGCTTGATCGCTTTGGTCGACGCGGCCTGACGTGTTCGGAACGAATACGCCGCCCGTCGCTTCGATTCCCAGCGCCATCGCCGCGAGCGCCACGTAGGCGACCGGGAATGCATACTGATCGAAACTTGCGAACATCTCGATCCCGAGATTGACAGCCATGTCGTAGCCGCCGCCCCCACCCTGGGAATGGATTTTTCTGGGCGTCGCAGTCAGGATTTCGTAGATGTTCATCGCGCCGAGCGCGGATTCGATCATCGGCGAGAGCTCGATGTCGCCCTCGGGAACGCCTCGTTCCTTCTCCAGTCTCGATATGATTTCATGCGCGTGCTGCATTTCCGCCGCCGACTCGGTCTTGGGCAGCATGATTCTGTTCACCCCGGGCCAGACGGTGTACGGAAGGTCGGCGTCCACGAATGGTTTATTGATCCGGACATAAATCGAGGCGCCGCCCTTGTTAGCTTTTTGTATTGATTCGCGGATCAGCGTCCGGCACCTTTCTTTTTCCGCGGGCGCGATCGAATCCTCGATGTCGAGAATGTAGACATCGCCTCCTCGCGTCCACGCCTTATCGATAAAGCGGGGATTCGTCGGGGTCACGAACATCGCGCAGCGAGAGACTCTGTTATTCATCGT
>JAQGNH010000092.1 GCA_028291945.1 Betaproteobacteria bacterium | reverse complement strand
GAGAACCACATTACAGCCGCCGGGGGTGTCACGCGCGCTCTTGCACAAGCGCGCCGCGTCGCCCCTGAAGGTGTGTGGATCCAGATCGAAGTCGAGTCGCTCGACCAGCTCAACGAAGCTCTGCGCGAAGGCGCAACGATGATCCTGCTCGATAACATGGGACCCGAGCAAATGCGCCGGGCCGTGGAAATATCTGCCGGGCGCGCTCAGCTCGAAGCATCGGGCGGAATCACGCTCGAAAACGTGCGCGTGATCGCCGAAACGGGCGTCGATCGGATTTCGATCGGCGGCCTGACCAAGGACATCAAGGCTGCGGATCTGTCGATGCGGTTTATTTGATAGGCGTAAGTGGTCAGAGGTAAGCGTCAGTCGTCGAACGGTCGCGCAGAACCCTATGGGCCCGCCCGAAGCAGCCGAACACCAGTAGAAGATCCGACACCGTGCGAGTTCACGAATGACCGCCAACGGTTTGAGCGCCTACGACAGGTGTTCGCGAATCACCGCCTCGATCTCTGAAAGCTCTGCATCCACGGTTAGCGGCTTGACGCACTGGGCGATCGCGGTGTCGGGATCTTTGAGGCCATGACCGGTCAGCGTGCAGACGATAGTGGTGCCCTCTCCGATTCGACCTTGCTCCAAGTCTTTCAACACGCCCGCAAGTGAGATCGCGGACGCAGGTTCGCAGAAGACACCCTCGGTGCGCGCGAGGAGCTTCTGCACGTGCAGGATCTCCTCGTCGCTACATTCGGCGAACCAGCCGCCTGATTCACGTTGCGCGTTGACCGCCAGCTCCCATGACGCCGGATTGCCGATGCGTATAGCGGTCGCCACGGTCTCGGGGTTTTCGACGATCCTGCCGCGCACGATGGGTGCAGCACCGGCTGCCTGATAGCCAAGCATGATCGGCCGGCGTGTGGCGATCTTCTCGTGGTGGAAAGGGCACTTGCCGTCGCAATAGGCGCACGCACGAGTCTGCTCGCACGCGGCTTCACTGTAACCGGCCCAGTGTGCGCCGATGTTCCCGGCGTTACCCACTGGCAATGCATGATAGTCGGGAGCATCTCCAAGCGATTCCACGACTTCGAATGCGACCGTTTTCTGACCTTGTGGCCGATACGGGTTGATCGAGTTGACCAGCGCGACGCTTGTACTTTCGGCGGCGAGCTGCACGAGTCGCATACCGTCGTCGAAATTGCCGCGGATCTGGATCACGACCGATCCGTGCATCATGGCCTGCGAGAGCTTCCCCAGTGCAATTTTGCCTTCGGGGATCAGCACGAAGCAGGCGATCCCGGCACGCGCCGCATACGCTGCTGCTGCCGCAGACGTATTGCCGGTCGAAGCGCAGATAACCGCTTTCGCGCCCCCCTCGACTGCTTTGGTAACCGCCATCGTCATGCCGCGGTCTTTGAAGGAGCCGGTGGGGTTCAGTCCTTCGAACTTAGCGTAGATGCGCACCTTCTTGCGCACGAGCCGCGGCAGGCTTTTCAGCTCGATGAGCGGCGTGTTCCCTTCATTCAGCGAGATGACGGGTGTGTTCTCATCGACGGGCAGCCGATCGCGGTATTTCTCTATAAGACCTTGATAGTGAGCCATGTTCTGAGTTTGGGGTGCAGATCAGATTTGGGATTCGCCTGCAGTGTGTGCGCCAGGCTGCGCATACGTAGCGGCTGACCCGCAACTGTATTCTGAATTTGACTTCGGTCCAGCGGCTAATTCAATTCTTCGAGTCGAATGCGCGTTACCTTGCCCGCAACGACAGGCAGCGCTTCGATTTTCGCAAGGGCCCCGTTGATGTGTTTCTCGACAGTCAAGTGGGTCAGCATGATGATGTCGACCTGTTGTTCACCTTCATGAGGTTCCTTCTGCACCATCGCACCGATCGAGATGCCGAGATCGGCCAGAATTCTCGTGATATCCGCCAGCACGCCGGGTTTGTCGTCCACACGCATGCGCAGATAGTACGACGTCTCGACTTCACTCATGGGCAGTATGGGTGTGTTGTCCAGCTGACCCGGCTGAAAGGCGAGATGCGGAACGCGGTGCTCCGGATCTGCCGTGAGCATACGCGCAACGTCGACGAGGTCCGCAACGACCGCCGAAGCCGTCGGCTCCGCGCCCGCCCCCGCGCCGTAGTACATGGTCTGCCCTACTGCGTCTCCTTTCACCAGGATCGCATTCATCACGCCTTCGACGTTGGCGATGAGACGCTTTTCAGGAATCAGCGTCGGATGGACGCGTAGCTCGATGCCCTGTGGCGTGCGCTTTGCGATGCCGAGCATTTTGATACGGTACCCGAGCTCCTCCGCGTAGCGTATGTCTTCGCGCGTAAGCTTCGAGATACCCTCGATGTAAGCGGACCGGAATTGCATCGGGATGCCAAAACCGATGGCGGCCATGATCGTGAGCTTGTGGGCGGCGTCCACGCCTTCCACATCGAACGTGGGGTCCGCTTCGGCGTAGCCGCGTACCTGCGCTTCCTTGAGCACGTCGCCAAAGCTCGCGCCGCGGTCGCGCATCTCCGAAAGAATGAAATTGCTGGTGCCGTTGATGATCCCGGCGATCCACTCGATCCGATTGGCAGTCAGGCCCTCTCTCAGGGATTTTATGATGGGGATGCCGCCCCCCACCGCGCCTTCGAACGCGACCATAACGTTGTGTTTCTGCGCCGCCTCGAATATTTCATTGCCGTGCTGGGCGAGCAAGGCCTTGTTTGCCGTCACGACGTGCTTGCCATTGGCGATCGCCTTCAGGACGAGCTCGCGCGCGATATTGGTGCCTCCGATCAGCTCGACGACGATGTCGATTTCACGATTGTCGACGACGTCATAAGCATCCGCAGTAACGATCGCGCGCTCACCTACTATGCTGCGGACTTTGTCGAGGTCCTTGTCGGCTACCATTTTGATCGTGATCGCACAGCCGGCGCGACGGCCGATCTCTTCCTGATTGCGCCGCAGCACGGTGTATGCGCCGCCCCCGACCGTCCCGATGCCGAGCAATCCTACGTTTATCGGCTTCATGCGACACTCAAATGATGAATGATGATCAAAACGTCCACTGTGCCCACTGGTTGCCCTTCCGCATTCATCATTCTGCATTCAGCGTTCATAGAAGTCCGTCCTTCCTGAACATTTCTTTGATCCCTCTCACGGCCTGACGCGTGCGCGCTTCGTTTTCAATCAAGGCAAAGCGAACATGACCATCGCCGTAGTGCCCGAACCCGATACCCGGCGCTACTGCAACTTTCGCGTCGATCAGGAGTTTTTTGGAGAACTCGAGCGAGCCAAGCGCCTTGTAACGCTCGGGTATGGACGCCCAGATATACATGGTCGCTTTCGGTATGTCGACCTGCCAGTCGATCGCACGCAAGCCGCTGCACAGCACGTCTCGGCGCTTCTGGTAGCACAGGCGCACCGTTTCGACACAATCCTGCGGTCCCTCGAGCGCGATGATCGAAGCGACCTGGATCGGCGTGAACGTCCCGTAATCGTGATAGCTTTTCATGCGGGCGAGCGCCGTCACGAGCTCACGATTCCCTACCATGAAGCCGACGCGCCATCCGGCCATGTTGTAACTTTTCGACATCGTGAAAAACTCGACCGCGATTTCGCGGGCGCCTGGCACCTCCATGATCGACGGCGCTCGATAGCCGTCGAAGACGATGTCCGCATATGCGAGATCGTGAACGACATAGATGTGGTGCTCGCGGGCGATTGCGACCAGTCTTTCGAAGAAAGCGAGATCGACACACTGCGTCGTCGGATTGCTGGGAAAATTGACGATCAGTAATTTGGGCTTGGGATACGTATCGCGGATCGCGGCTTCGAGCGACTCGAAAAAGTCAACGCCGCCGTGCATCGGCACATGGTGAATGTCTGCTCCAGCAATCACCGGTCCATAGATGTGAATCGGATAACTAGGATTCGGCACGAGCACGATGTCCCCGCGATCCAGCGTCGCGAGCGCTAGATGAGCGATACCTTCCTTGGATCCGATCGTGACGATCGCTTCGGAATCCGGGTCCAGCTCTACGCCGTAACGCCTTTGGTACCAATTACAAATAGCACGCCGCAGCCGCGGTATCCCTTTTGAGACTGAGTAACCGTGTGTGTTGGGACGCCGCACCGTTTCAATCAACTTTTCAACGATGTGACTGGGCGTAGGCTGATCCGGATTGCCCATGCTGAAGTCGATCACATCCTCGCCGTGACGTCGCGCCGTGAGCTTGAGCTCGCCGGTGACGTTAAAGACGTACGGCGGTAGGCGCTTGATGCGAGGGAACTCTTCCATGGGTCCTGCTCCGTAGGCGGTACGCCGCGGCAGCAGTCCGCCAGCGAGCGAGGCGCTCGATCAAAAAGCGTATAATTCTAACGGAGCCAGTATCTTGCAGCAAATCAGCGGCTTATGAAATTCCACCTGACGCAGGCCGCGGGCCAGAACCTCTTCACCGCTTATGGCGACGATTTCGTTGCGATAAACCATCAGCGCTTCGAGCATCCGGTGCTCGTAGCGCCTGCGCAGCCCGTAACACGCTGGGACGCATCGAATGTCGAGAGCCTGACGCCCACTCACTTCGAAGCGATCCTCGAATTCAAACCGGAGATCGTAATCCTGGGTACGGGAGGCCGGCTGCGGTTTCCCAAGTCAAGCCTGACACGCGCGCTGGCGGCTGCTGCCGTGGGTTTCGAAGCGATGGACACTAAAGCAGCCTGCCGTACCTACAACATTTTGATGGCGGAAGGGCGACAGGTCGTCGCTGCCATTCTGATCTAGGCGCGCTTTACGCCCTGCCGCGACGGGCTGGGCCGTCGGTGCACTTGGCCCAGCCATTTCGTAAGTTCAGCCGCTGGCTGCGGACGCGCAAAATAATAGCCTTGCGCCTCGTCACAGCCATTTGCTGAGAGGAACGATAGCTGGGCTTCGGTCTCTACCCCTTCGGCAACGACTTTAAGCCCCAGGTTATGCGCCATGCCGATCACGGCGCGCGTGATCGTCGCATCGTCCACGTTCGTAATGATCTCGTCGATGAACGATCGATCGATTTTCAGGGCATCTATAGGAAAGCGCTTGAGATAACTCAGACTCGAGTATCCGGTCCCGAAGTCATCGATCGAAAGCCTGAGCCCGAGCGACTTCAAATACGTCAGCGTGCGCACAGCCTCTTCGGTATTGACCATCAGCAGGCTCTCGGTCAGCTCGAACTCGATATCGCGCGGGTCGGCGGAATGCTCATCCAGTACTCGCTTGATGAGTTCCCCGAGATTGCGCGAGGCGAACTGTCGGGCAGAGATGTTGATGGCGATCGCAACGGGATCGTGCCCGGACCTGCGCCATTCCGCGATCTGGCGGCAGGCTTCGCCAAGCACCCATTCCCCTACCGGGACGATCAATCCGGTGTCTTCGAGTAGTGGCACAAACTCGGCCGGGGGCACGAGACCGTGGTCGGGCCTTTCCCACCGCAGCAAAGCTTCTACGCCCGTGACCTGCCCCGTGTGCAGGCAAGCCTTCGGCTGGTAATGCAAATGGAATTCCCCGCGGTCGAGCGCGTGGCGCAGACTGTTCTCGAGATTGAGCCGGTACATGGCTCGTGCGTTCATCTCGCGGGTATAGAACTGGAAGTTATTGCGTCCCGACTCCTTTGCGCGATACATCGCCGTGTCTGCATTCTTGAGCAAGGCCTGTTCGTCATCGCTGTCGGATGGAAACATGCTGATGCCGATGCTCGTCGAGACGAAGATTTCGTGGCCCCCTACCCGGAAAGGGTCCGCAAAAGCGAGCAGGACTTTCTGCGCGATATGTCGCGCATCCTCGGACCCATGGAGGTCGTTCACGATCAGCACGAATTCATCCCCGCTGAACCGCGCGACCGTGTCGCCCATTCGCGTGCATGCAGACAAACGCTGTGCCACCTGGCGCAGGAGATCGTCGCCAACGGCGTGGCCCAACGTGTCGTTCACGACCTTGAAGCGATCGAGATCAAGGAACATAACGGCGGCCACCGTTGAGCGGCGGCCGGCCTGAGCCAACGTTTGCTGCAGACGATCGAAAAAGAGCACGCGATTCGGAAGCCCCGTCAGCCCGTCGTAGTGCGCCAGGTAGACGAGCTTCTCCTCGGCTTCCTTGCGGTGCGTGACGTCGGCACCTATTCCTGCGATGCGGTATACGTCGCCGTTCGCATCGCGGACAGGAAACGCCTGGTCGTGCACCCAACGCACTGCGCCGTCAGCGAGCACGATGCGGTACTCGATGTTATATTCGTTCTGCGGCAATCCTTTGCGGGCAAGGCGAACGCGCTCGCGGTCTTCCGGATGCACGACCTGCAACCAGCTGCGCGGACGCCGCAAGACGTCGGCGAGGCATTTTCCAGTGAGTGTTTCGAATCCGGGCGAAAGGTAGTGCAGCTTGCGCTGGCGCGCGTCAGTGATCCAGAAAATCTCCGGAATATTGTCAGCAAGCTGGCGAAATTTTTCTTCGCTCTCGCGCAACGCTGACTCCGCCGCACGCCGCGCGCTGATATCTTGTATGACCGAAATAAAGTGTTGCGGCTTACCGCTATCGTCGGCGATCAACGACGTCACCACAGAGACCCACAAAGTCGTCCCGTCGCTGCGCACATATTGCTTTTCGGAGGTGACCTCACGGCTCGCGCCCGTCAGCAGCGCGCGTTTGCGTTGGGGCCATCCAGTTGCATGCTCTTTTCCCCCAACGTCTGCGGGCCCAAGTCGACGCAATTCATCGACCGTGTATCCGAGCATGTCAGCGAACTTGTGATTGACGCGCAGGTATTGATCGTCGAGGCCTGTGAACGCCATGCCGACGCCGGCGTGCTCGAAGCCACTACGAAAATCGTCGTGAACCATATCAGCCACCGACACTGCGCCGCTCATCACGGTTCCTTCCCCCTGCTGAACGCACGGAGCCATTCTCATGAGCCCTCAGCGCAAGCGTTTTTTTATTCCCGCAGCATAAGCCGGGAGCAGACCAGTCTCGGGATTCTAGCTTCGCGCAATTCTTGGCAACCGCGATTGCGTCGCATACCGTGACTAAAGTCACTCGCAGCACCCCCCGATTTGGTGGGATTACGAGCCTTCGCTGTGGCAAACTACGGGGCTCAGCAAAATGACCACACGCATAAATAAAGTCGTCGAGCGGGTTGGCGGCATCATCCTCGGTAAAGAGCTGCAGATCCGCCTTGCGGTCGCCTGTCTGCTCGCTCGTGGACACCTATTGATCGAGGACATTCCAGGCGTTGGTAAGACAACACTCGCTCATGCCCTAGCCGCCAGCGTCGGGCTGTCTTTCCAACGCGTTCAGTTCACGAGCGATTTATTGCCGGCTGATATTCTCGGTGTATCGATCTACAACCGGGACAGTGGTACGTTCCAATTCCACCCCGGGCCGATCTTCACGCAGGTGGTGCTCGCGGACGAGGTCAACCGCGCAACGCCCAAAGCCCAAAGCGCTCTGCTCGAGGCAATGGAAGAGCATCAGGTGACAATTGACGGTGAAACTCGGCGCCTGCCGCAGCCGTTCTTCGTGATTGCCACGCAGAATCCGTCCTATCAGGTGGGAACGTTTCCATTGCCGGAATCACAGCTGGATCGTTTTCTGATGCGCATTCAGCTCGGTTATCCCGGCGCCGATGCCGAACGCGCACTGCTGCAGGGTCAGGACCGCCGCGATCTTCTGCAGAAGCTGGGAGCGTGTTTGCGTGGCGAAGACCTCACCGAATTGCAACAGGAAGCGCAGCAGGTCCACGTTGCGTCCGCGTTGCTCGACTACGTGCAAGCGATTGTCAGACACACCCGCGCGTCGGCAGAATACGCGAACGGTCTTTCTCCCAGAGCAGCCCTGGCACTGCTGCACGCAGCACGTGCGTGGGCGCTGATGGAAAGCCGCAAGCACGTGGTGCCCGAGGATGTCCAGGCCGTGCTGGGCGGTGTTGTGGGACATCGCCTGATCCCGACCGGTGACGGTGCTCGCATCAATGGTTCGGATATTGCTCAACACCTCATCAAGCAGGTCCCAATACCCTGATCGCGTAACCTGCGTCAGCAGTGAGAACAAATTGATGCGCGGTCCTGAACGATCCCAAGCCCGCACTTCCGAGCTGTGTATTCGTTGGGTTGGTACGTCCGGGGGGTTCGCACGATGCAAGCCGTAGGTAAGCAGCTCTACGCCTGGCTTTTTCAGCTGCGCGGGCCCGAGCGCGGCGAAATCGTCCTGGTGCAAAGACGTATCTTCATCCTGCCCACTCGTGCTGGCGTCGGCTTCGCGTTCATATTGATGCTGATGCTTGCCGGATCGATCAACTACAACTTGAGCCTGGGCTATGTGCTTACGTTCCTGCTGGGATCGGTCGGCTTCAGCGCAATGCTGCATACCTTCCGTAATCTCGCGGGTCTGCGCATCAAGGCTGCCAGGACAGGACCAGTCTTTGCAGGTGAGACCGCCCGTTTCGCGGTGTGTCTGCTGAATCCGACCGCCAGTACTCGGTTCAGCTTGGCATTGGCGCGCAAAGACAGTGAACCCGAGGTATTCGACATCGCGGGAGAAGCTTCCGTAATAGCAACCGCGCCCGTGCCGGCCACCCGCCGTGGCTTGCTCAAGGCCGGCCGGCTTACACTCTTTACACGCTTTCCAGTCGGCCTTTACCATGCCTGGGCTTATCTCGAGCTCGACGACCATTGCGTTGTATATCCACGCCCCGCACCACCCGGGCTGCCGTTGCCACCACTCGCCGGCAGCTCTGGCGAAGCGGGCGGACGCGACAGCGGGCGGGAAGATTTCGCAGGGTTGCGCCAATACCACCCAGGGGATTCGTCGCGGCACATCGCGTGGAAAGCGGTCGCCCGGGACGGCATTCTTCTAACAAAGCAATTCACAGGGCATGCCATGTCAGAGCTATGGCTCACCCTCGACCTTGCCCCCGAGCCGCTCGACATCGAAGGTAAGCTGTCCTGCGTCACGCGCTGGATACTCGACGCGCACGCGAACGGAATTGCGTATGGATTGAAGCTACCTGGGAGCGTTATCGCACTCGGTCGCGGGGAACCTCACCGTGACCGCTGTCTCGAGGCGCTGGCGTTGCTATGACGCAAACGCTCGCATCGCGCCACACCTTCTGGCTCACGGCCTCACTGGCGCTGGTTGCCGCGCCGCATGTTCAACGTCTGCCATGGTGGCTCAACCTCCTCGTCGCGACGCTGTTCGGGTGGCGCCTTTATCTCGCTCGCACGAGGCTGCCGCTACCCAGCCGGGGCATCGTGATGTTCGTCGTCACGGGTGCAACCGCAGGCGTGTACCTGCACTATGAAACATTGTTCGGCCGCGACGCGGGTGTCGCGCTGCTCGTGATCATGCTGACGCTGAAACTGCTGGAAATGCGTACCGCACGCGATGCGATGCTGCTCATTTTTCTCGGTTACTTTCTCGTCATAACCAATTTTCTTTACTCTCAAACGATACCGACCGCGCTTTATATGCTCGTCTGCGTATGGATTATTACGGCATGCATGGTCGGGATTCACTACACTCGCGCGCCCCGCACGATCCACCTGTTGCGCACAGCTGGGGTGCTTCTAGCGCAATCAGTGCCGCTGATGTTGCTGATGTTTCTATTATTCCCGCGCATTCAGGGACCTCTCTGGCGCATGCCTGCCGACTCGCAGCGCTCATCGACAGGACTCTCGGACACGATGTCGCCGGGAAGTATGACCAATCTGTCACTGTCGGAGGCGGTCGCTTTCCGGGTGAGCTTCAAAGCGGACACGCCTGCCAACAGACAGCTGTACTGGAGAGGGCCCGTGTTGTGGAACTTCGATGGACGTACCTGGCGCGCGCCGCGCGCCGATTACGGCGAGCCGCGTTACGACACCCATTTCTATCCGGTGGAATACACCGTCACCGTCGAGCCTCATGGTAAGAGCTGGTTGTTCGCGCTCGATCTGCCCGGACGCCTTCCGCCCCGTTCGATCGCGACTTCGGATTTCCAAATACTCTCGGCAGTCCCTGTGACGACGCGTCAGCGTTACGATATGACCTCGTTTCTCGATTACACCTATGGTGCGGACGAAAGCGCCGCAACGCTGCAGCGGGCGCTACAGCTTCCGCCAGGCTTCAATCCGCGCACTGCCGAACTCGCACGGGAGCTCAGACGCAAACATGGCAGCGACCAAGCCGTGATGCAGGCCGTACTGAACATGTTTGGACACGACGGCTTTTCTTACACCATGTCACCCCCTCTGCTTGGGGAGCACTCGGTCGATGAATTCCTGTTCGACGCGAAGAAGGGATTTTGCGAACACTATTCTTCCGCGTTTGCAGTGCTCATGCGCGCTGCCGGCATACCTGCACGCATTGTTACAGGCTATATGGGCGGTGAAGTCAATCCGATCGGCCAATACCTTATCGTCCGCGAAGCTGACGCTCATGCGTGGACAGAGGTGTGGCTACGTGGCGAAGGTTGGGTACGCGTAGATCCGACTGCCGCAGTCTCTCCGGCGCGTGTGGAGCGAGGAATCAGCGCGGCAATGGCAGGGGAAAACGTGCTGCCGCTTTTCATCAGAGGCGATTTTCCAGTGCTGCGGGAGTTGAGGCTGGGCTTCGATTCGGTGGCGAACAATTGGAACCAGTGGGTACTCGGATATACACCCGAGCGCCAGCGCGCGCTGCTCACCCGCGCAGGTCTAGATGATGCCACCTGGCGCTCGCTTGCGCTGTTGCTGCTCGCAGGGACGGCAATGACCGCAATGTTGCTGGCGGTGCTCACCCTGCGCCGATTGCGCGTGCGGGTGCGCGATCCGGTCAGGCGTGCCTATCTGGCATTCTGCAGCAAACTGGGATCGCGTGGTCTCGCGCGCGAGGACGCTGAGGGTCCGTTTTCGTATGCTGACAGAGTCAGTCGTGCGCGTCCCGATCTGGAAACGCCGGTGCAGCGGTTCATACGGCTCTATGTGGATTTGCGCTATGGCCAGGAAGCCGACTTGCAGCACGTCTCGCGGCTGCAGCAGCTCGCGCGCGAGTTCAAGCCGTAGCTACGCCGGCTCTTCGGGCAGCAATTTCTGAGGGTCCACCGGGCTGCCGAGACGCCGTATCTCGAAATGCAGCTTGACCTGATCTGCATCAGAGTTGCCCATCTCGGCAATTTTCTGACCCCGCGCAACGTTCTGGCCGTATTTGACAAGCAGCTCTTCGTTATGCGCGTAGACCGAGATGAATGCTTCACTGTGTTTGATCACGACGAACTTGCCCATTCCGCGCACGCCCGTTCCGCTGAAGATGACACGACCCGCGGCGCTGGCGAGAACCGGCTGGCCTCGCTTACCCGCGATGTCGATGCCTTTGCTCGTCGTCCCGTTGAACGTGGAAAGAATCTTCCCTTTCACGGGCCACGTCCATCCGATGTCTTCCGACGTGCGCGCGGGTTCAGAGCTCGCGTCAGCTTTGGGTTCGGGTCGCGTGTCTGCACGTGGCGGCTCGACACGAATAGCGGGGGACGCATCCGATTTCGCGAGTTGCGACATCGCCTGCTCCGAGTACGGCAGGCGCACTGCTTTCGGCTCGCTGATCATCACGCCAGGTCCCGACGTTATGGGCGCAGGCAGCGGGACTGCGGTAGGTCCGACCCCCAAGGGCTTTGCTTCGACGGAACCACCCGGTGTTTTTAGCGGCGCGGCAACTACAGCAGAGGGTTGCCCCACAACCCGCAGTTGCTGGCCGACGCGTAACGAACCGGGATTATCGACGCCATTCCATACTGCGAGGTCGCGATAATCGAGGCCGTGTTCGAGGGCGATGCTATAGAGCGTATCGCCAGGCTTAACGCTATAAAACTCCGGACCCGCTTCCGTCGTGCGTGGTGCAAGGACCTGCTTGGCCGCACTGGCGGGGGCACTCACCGCGGGCTTGGATCCACCCGTACGCTCTACGACGGGCGCGGGGCGACCTGTCGTACAGCCCGTCAGAGCGGTCCATACTCCAACCACTAGGATTGTTATGAACGATCGAAACACGAGACGTCAGGCAACGCCCGGGAGCAACGGCACAAACTTGACGGCATCCATTTTCTTTTCGACGTAACCGTTCGCCGAGCGCTCGATCATGCACAGGCGCTGCTCGCCATGCTGTGCGATCGGCAGAATCATTCTACCACCCACTCCGAGCTGTTCCATCAGCTCGCGGGGTACATGTGTTGCCGCCGCCGTCATGATGATTACATCGAACGGCGCGACTTCAGGCATCCCGGCCTGGCCATCGGTGTGACGCAGACGCACGTTGGCGATTCTAAGCTCACGAAAATGTTTGCGCGCTTTCGCGAGCAAGCCCGATATCCGCTCGATCGAATAAACCTCCTTTGCCAGACGAGCCAGAATCGCCGCCTGATATCCACAGCCGGTTCCGATCTCCAGCACCCGATTGAGCACGCCGCCGGCGCGCGCGAGCTCGGTCATGCGCGCAACAGTGTAAGGGCTCGATATCGTCTGGCCAAAACCCAGCGGAAGCGCCATATCCTCGTATGCCCTGCTGGCGAGCGCCTCATCGACGAACAGATGTCTCGGAACATCGCCAATAACGCTCAGCACGAGCTCGTCGCGTATGCCTTGAGCGCGCAGGCGCTCGATCATGCGCATGCGCGTGCGCTGGGATGTCATGCCGATGCCGCTATGCTGTTTCGTCACATCATGCCCAGCCAGTCATTCACGGTCTGCATTTGCGAATAGCGGGTGAGGTCGACCTGCAGCGGCGTGATCGAAACCATGCCCCTTGCCGCGGCATGGAAGTCCGTGCCCTCGCCTGCATCCTGGGCGCCTCCTGCGGCCCCGACCCAGTACACGACTTCTCCGCGCGGCGTAGTCGACTTCACCACCGGCTCCGCCTTGTGCCGTTTCCCGAGCCGCGTTACAGCCGTCCCACGCAGTGCCTCGTAGGTCGCATCGGGCACATTGATGTTGAGCAGTACCGGCTGATTCAGCGGATGCGCGCTGAAACGGCGCACCAGATCGCAGGCAACGCGGGCAGCGGTTTCAAAGTGCCCGCCGCCTTCCGCAACGAGCGAAATCGCAACAGACGGAATCCCCAGCAAGAAACCTTCGGTCGCCGCGGCCACAGTACCTGAATAAATCGTGTCATCTCCCATGTTGGCACCATGGTTGATGCCCGACACGACAATATCCGGAAGCTCGTCAAGCAGGCCCGTGACCGCAAGATGCACGCAATCGGTCGGCGTGCCATTCACGAACATGTAGCCGTTGGGAGCGCGCCGTACGGTGAGCGGCCGATCGAGCGTCAGCGAGTTGCTCGAGCCGCTGCGATCCCGCTCCGGAGCAACTACTGTCACTTCAGCCCAGCGCGCCAATGCGTCAGCAAGCACGCTGATGCCGGGCGCGAAGTAACCATCGTCGTTGCTTACCAGGATGCGCATGCGACAGCGCTGCAGCGCCGGAAAGCTGTGTTTTTTTGTGCTTGTCGATCAGGGCGCTGCATGTCTGAAAGGCAAGAAAAAGCAGCGTCGATTGTAACATGCAGCGGATGCGGCCCGGCGACCGCAGGACTAATGCGGCGTCGACATCGCCTCGCGTGCGGGAGTGAGCACGATCGCCGCATGCGCAGGCACATGCCACGAGCCGGAACTGCTAGGCGCTGCAGAGCCGTCGCCCCCGTACGCCGTATCTTCGCTCGACCATAGCAACGTCCATTGATGCGACCGCGGTGGCGCGAGAAGCGGCTCAGGTACGACCGACAACGCAAGCTCGATTCCAAAGTTGACGATCAGTAGACGATCCTCGCCGTTGCTTCCAAAGAATCGCAGCACGAAAGCTTCTGCGCTCAGAACGGCGCCATCGACAGCCGCCTGCGCTGCGAAAACCGGGTCGCTGCGCCGCAATGCCAGCAGATCGCGATGGAGTGCAACAGCAGACGTATGAGTTTCGCGTTCGAGGAGATCAAGCTTCGAGCGCTCGAAGGCCTCAGGCGACGCGGGATCGACAAGCAATGCGTGTCCACCGGCAGCGATGCTGGGGAACTGCAGCAGAAACTCACGTCTGCCTTTACTCACAGCCTCCGCGTTCTCAGGGGCGTTGTCGGCAAAATACAGGAACGGTGACGACGCCGAGAATTCTTGACCTTGAAACAAAAGCGGGGTCTGAGGTGCAAGCAGCAGCAAGGCCGTAGCGGCGCGATATCGGCCGGGGCTCGCGAGCTGATGCAGACGTAAACCGCGGGTGGAATTTGCGACCTGGTCATGATTCTGTAAGAACGTGATGAAGCGCTCCGGCGCCAAACCCGTCGTTGGGGAGCCGCGCGACTGCTTTTGCCAGGAATGATATTGCCCCTGATAAAGAAACCCACGTTTGGCTGCGGACACGAACTCCTGCGGTGTCCCGCGGTAGTCGCTGTAATACGCTTCTGTTCGTCCCGTCACGGCGACGCGTGCGGTATGGTGAAAGTCATCATTCCATAGCGCGTCCAAATCGTAGCCGCCCCGGTCGGGCCGTTCGAGCAACTGAACGTGCTGAGGCTCGTTTTCTCCGGCAATGTATATCGCGCGCCTTCCGGCGGCCTCGCGCGCACGCGCGGTGATCGCTGCCAGAATGTGCGGCTGCGACTGGTCCAATATCGATTGCGTCGCATCAAGCCGAAATCCATCGAGATGAAACTCGCGAATCCAGTAGTCTGCATTGGTCGTGAAAAACTCCCGAACGCCTGCTGCGTTCTCACCATCGAAATTGAGTGCGTGGCCCCACTCGCTGCGATAGCGCCGGCTGAAATAATGCGACGCAAACGCGGGCAGAAAGCAGCCTATGGTGCCGCAGTGGTTATAGATAACGTCGAGTATGACCGCCAAACCCAGGCCGTGCGCCGTATCCACGAACGCCCGCATGTCCTCCGGCGTGCCGTACAGCCGTGTCGGAGCAAAGTAATGTATGACGTCGTAACCCCAGCCGAAACGGCCGGGGAACTCTCCAACGGGCATGACCTCGAGCAGCGTGACCCCCAGCTCAGCAAGCCATGAAAGCGCGCCAGCCGCTGCCCGCCATGTTCCTTCAGGCGTAAACGTCCCGATATGCATCTCGTAAATCACCTGGCCGCGCCGACCTGATCCTTTCCAAGTCCCGTCGGCCCAACGATAGCTGTCGGGATCGACGATTTGCGAGGGGCCGTCGTGCCCTTGCGGCTGAAAGCGCGAAGCCGGATCGGGGTATAGCTTTTCGGCGCCGTCAAGTCTGAGCGCGTAAAGCATCCCGGCACGCGTATGAGGCCGGGTGCCAGAAAAATAACCATCACCTTCAGCGTCCAACAGAAATTCAGCCGGGTCACTGGACTCGATTACGACAGCGACACGCTTATGCTCAGGCGCCCACACGCGAAACGACACTGCGTCTCGGCCTGAGATTTCGGCGCCGACAGGATAGCGTCGGCAAAGTCGTTTAGGTGAGTTCAAAGTCGTGGCTCAAGCCCGGATTGAAATGTTCAGGCACGCAGCGGAGGCGAAGTCTTCTAACAAACCCCCATGCAGCAAGAGACGTGCTCGCACGTTTTCCGCGGCTGCGGCGCCCTCAACCGTAGCATTACCGGGATACCACTTCCTTCTGGAAACGCAATGCGCCAACTTGGCGCCCGTTGGAATGTTGATTCCTCAAGGCTCACGTGATGCAGACATTGTGTAGAATTCGAACCCTCAACAAGAACATAGAGCGTACCGCGAGGCAAGTAGACATGAAATGGGAGTTTGTCACCCGACCTATGCGCGGCATCGGCTACGTCGCCTGGAACTGGCAGTGGCGCGCTATCGATGAGCGTGGCGACACCAAAGTTTCCACGCGAACCTTTGCGACCTTTCGCGAATGCGTCGCAAGATGCCAGGATCCAAGGCTTCACGGGCAATCCTGATCCAGCAGGTCTGAGTCCCTTTTTTAGGTGCCCTGAAGCTCGATTCACCTGGTACTGAGCCAACTACAGCCGTCACGCCGCTGACGGGTGCGCCGAGCTTCGCCGTCAGTGCGGCGGATAGTCATGAGCTTATTCGGCTGGTGCGCTCTCTACATTTTGCTTGTTCCCATTCACTCAAGCGATGCGAGGAGACGCGCGCCTCGCCAGCTGGCAGCCGTACGCGTACTCATCGATGACCATTGCGCATATCGCGCGAAAAAGATATTGGTCGAGCGCGCACTCGCAACTGATTTCTTTTTGCATGCGTCAAAGTTTTTTTGTTGACCGCGCGCGCGTCATCAGACACCATGCGTGAAAAGCAAAACACAAACGCCTACACCGCATTATCACGGCAGCATCGCTCGATCGAGTACCAGCGTGTGCAGGGGCCACACTGCGATCAAGCTGATATCAGCTGGACAGCCAAGGGGTACAGCAGTGATCTGGGATTTCCTTCAACGCTATGATGAGAGCTGGATCTGGCGCCGCACCGAGCGCCACGAGGTGACAGAAAGCAACCGCAATTTTGCTGCGCTTGATGAATGTGTCGCCGACGCCACACTGCACGGCTACACCGTACCCCAACGCAAAGGTGAGCGCACTGCAGAGTTGAGGGCGACAGCACGAGAACGTCGGCGCCGAAAGACACAGGCGAGCGCGCGGTCGGCCTAGCGCGAGAACGCGCGCCGCATGCGCGCGCTCCAATCTGGGGACGATCCAGGCCGCCGCTTCAGGCTGCCAGTGGGTACCGCTTGTGACTTCTCATGGCCAGGTAGCGCTCTATGTCTTCCGCCATAGGTCCCACTTGCACTACGGCGTTTCTAAGTGCTCCTGGTGTGACGCCGAATTTTTCGCTCCACCAGCGGCATTCCCAGTCGCGGCCAAGATAGACAACATTGCGGTCAGTGGGGCCGTCCGCGTATTCGCGCGCGAGACGCTTCTCGGCATCGCGCCGAGCCGCTTCGACCAATCGTAGGGATCGGCGCGTCTGATAGATCGGCAGCGTCTTGTGGGACTGAGGTACAGGGTCCCGCTTGCTTCTTCCAATGCGCCACGCAATCAGAAGTCTCGACAGGGCGTACAGACAAATCACAGCCACACCTGCAACGGCAGGGTAGCGCCACTGAGAAAGTGGCGCGGTGGAGCCAGCCGCCGCGAGGACCTGAAGTAGATTTCCACATAGAAGAACGGTAAGGCCAAAGCGGCCGTCGTGTCTTTGCGCCCGCAGCGCCGCCAGCATTTGCGGGTAGCCCGCTACGATCTGAGTGGCCCGCCGATATATCGCATGGTGCGACGCAAACATGATAATTGCGCCGATGACCGCATAGGTCAGACCGGTCGCCAACACCAGATTCTTAATCATCGGCGATAGCACCTCCTAAATCATTTGTGGGTCGCACTCTCCATTACATCGCTAAGAGCCCCCGCAAGGTTTACCCAGCAGTGCTGACGCGCCCAAACGCTGGCCACTATACTTTCAGGTATAAGATTCCGCAAATATTCTGCGGTGTGCCTCGCGTGGTATCTAAGTGAGTCGTGTGTCGATGCTTGGCTTTGTCACGGCGTCAGCGCCTTGCGTGGAGCCGCGGCGTGAGCCGTATTCGTGCGCGTACACCCAGGTGAACTCTGCGCCGATGAGGAAGATCTGCGCCGAGTAATACACCCAGACCATGACCAGAACCAATGAGCCAGCGGCCCCAAAGCCTGAGCTGATGTGAGTCTTGCCGAGATAAAGGCCGATCAGCACCTTTCCGATAGCAAAAAGCAATGATGTCACTGCAGCCCCTACCCAGACGTCATGCCAACGGATACGTACTCGCGGCACGATCTTGTAGATCAGCGCGAACAAAACGGTCATCAATCCGAAGCTGATGACCAGGTCCAGCGCATGTCCCAGCACCTCCCAGCCGTGAAACCAGGATCCCAACCACTTCCCCAAAGCGGCGATGGTCGCACTGAAGACGAGTGAGACCATCAGAACGAAGGCGATCGTCAATATCATCACGACGGAAAGCAAGCGCGAGCGGGCAAATGTCGCTATACCACTCTTCTTCTTGGCGACCGGTGCGCGCCAGATGCGGTCCAGATCGTTCTGCAACTCATTGAGCACGGTCGTCGCTCCCACCACCAACAACGCCACGCTGATCAAGGCCGCGACGCCGCCTTCTTGGGGTTTGTTCGCACTTTGAAGCATGGCCTCGACCGCACGAGCCCCTTCGCTTCCCATCAGTTCGGATAGCTGCAGCAGGATTTCACCGCGTGCGGCGTCGGAGCCGAAGAAGAAGCCTGCAATCGCGATCACGATCACGAGCAATGGAGTGATTGAGAACAGGGTGTAATAGGATAGTGCGGCACCCATGCTTGCAGCATAGTCGTCTGACCACGCTGCGATGGCTTTTTTGATCAAACCCAGAAACTGTCTACCTGTCACAGCGAGCTCCACGAGCCTTGTTTCTGAGTAACGCACGGCACCCTGCCCGGGCACATCGCGGCAGTGGCAAGCCGCGTACCACGCACCAGCTATGACCTCACAACCGACGTTGTGTCGCGTTGGACCTGGAAACCCAATTCATGGGGCCTCGCTGATCGCGGTCGAAACACAAGAGAGCACGGTGCCCTTGAAGTTGATACGGGCGGCGCGTCCTTGGACTACGCAAAGGACAGTGAACAGACATGCGCGAGCATGCTCTAGGCCATAGGCATAGGACATGATCGTAACGTGGAGCGGTAGGCATGTCGGTTGCTCCCAATCAAACCCGCGCCTGGAAGCCCCTTGGGGCGCGGTTCACTTTCACTCCGGGAGGTAAAGATGAGGAAGCTCAGATTGGGATTGTTGGCGGTCTGCTTGTCCGCTGCAGTAGGTGCGCACGCGGCTCAAGGCTCGGTCACTGAAACTGACAAGGCCGGCCGTAGCGGGCCTGGGACGGCAGCGGGGCAAGAAGGTGCGTCCGATCCATCCAAGAGCGGCGGCTCGAGTAGTACGGGAATGGGCGCAGGCGCCTCGTCGGGCGCGACTAGCGGTGGCGCGAGCACCAGCAGCGGCGCAGGCGGTACCGGAAGCGCAAGCAGCGCAGGAACGAGCAGCGGCTCGAGCGGCGCGGCTGCCAGTAGCGGCAGCATGGACGACACGAAAGGAAGACGCAGTCGCAGGGCCGCCCGGGCGTCGAAAGGCTAAAGATCAGGTTGCTCGCGGTTGGAGGAAATAAGGGCGCCAATGGCGCCCTTATTTACATCTAACTCACCAGTGATGCGGCCTGCACATGCTGCGACATCAGCCGCGTGCGCGGCGGCTGTCTGATCGTCTTGCTCCTGGTGTCACGGTTGCACCGCGTGTCAGTGCTGCCTGCGATGCTGCCTCCGCTCGTTGTGCTTCCGCCTGTGTTGCCTGTGCGGGTGCGCCCACAAGTTGCCCCGCGGATCGGTTGGTGCTCATAACGGCACGTCCGATTGTGCCGGCACCACTTTGCGGCGCACTGCTTCGGCCCCTGTCGTGCCGGCAGCGCTGCTTGCGTCGTCCGTCCCGCTCACATTCGTGCCCTACGATGCCGCGCTACCGGTTGCTGCTGCAGAGCCGCTTGCAGCCGCGCACATCCGATGATTGCCTTATACGCTGCGACTGCGATTGACATGCCGAGTGCCAAGTCTGCCAACATCCATTTCTTCATGACGCACCGGCTACTGTGCGGCGATGCGCCACTCCATGATCGAGAGCTTTTACCGATTCGCACACTGGACGCGGCGGCCTTGCGTCGAAAATGTGCAGGGTTTGTGATTATGAATCGGCGCAGCACGCATGCGGACACACCTTACGGGCGTGCGTCTACAACATACCGCGAATACAACGGCTTTCGCGCGCGAATCCTACCTTTGACTGTATTCCCGTCGTGCGCTCACCAAGGTTGCCCATGGATCGATGGGAGGAATGCTTGATGTATCATTCCTCTTTTTCAGTCGCGCTTGGAACATTGTGGGGGCGCAGCATGCGCCTTCGCACCGAGTGGCTTGTCCTCGCCACCTTGTGGACCCGATTAGTACCGAGCTGTTAGAGTCAAGCGGGGAAACGAAACACTCGTGCAGCGTATAAAATTCATGATGCACCACTTGCTTCAGGTTTGGACCTTGGCCAGAATGGCGCTACTCGTGGTTCCAAAGGGAGGGTCTAATGACCATCACTAAAGCTGACCTTGCCACTCTGCTGCACGAAAAACTCGGTCTGAACAAGCGCGAGGCCGCCGACATCGTGATGGCATTTTTCGAAGAAATATCTGCAGAGCTGGAGCGCGGCGATACGGTGAAGCTCTCGGGATTCGGCGTGTTCTGCTTACGGAACAAAAACAGCCGTCCCGGACGCAATCCAAAGACCGGCCAGATGATTCCGGTGTCCGCACGCCGCGTCGTAATGTTTCATCCTTCTCACATACTCAAGGCGCTCGTGCATCAGCACCGTCCGGCCGTCCGTAAAAGCAAAGGCAAACAACCGGCCGTCATCCCACAGGAACAGGAAGCGGAAGAGTATTCGCTTCCGGGGTGAGCACACGCCGCCTTACGCGTGCGTCAACCTCGAGAATAGCCTCGCCAGGCGGTCGGCCCGCACCGGTTTCTGAATGACGTCGGTATCGGACTCTACGAGACGCCTGAGCTCTTCGATAGAGGGGTCGCCTGTGATGACTGCGGCTGCAATGTCAGGCCGCCGCTGACGGGCGTGCCTCACCAGTTCCACGCCGGAAGAACCCGGGAGCCGGTAGTCTGCAATCAGCAGGTCGAATGACTCCGAGTCGAGCCGGCTGAGTGCCTCTTCAGTGGATCTCGCCTTCGTGACTGTTGCGCCGAGCTCCTCCAACAGCTGAGCGGTGGTAGTGAGCACGAGTTCGTCGTCCTCTACGAGCAATACGCGCCCATGCACTTCGCCGCTCAACACGGGTTGAGAGACTTCCGCCGCCACGGTATGCCCTTTAGGCACTGCGATCGAGAACGTGGAGCCCTCTCCCGGCCTCGATTCAACGACCAGCGCATGCCCGAGCAATCGACTCATCCGATCGACGATGGCGAGCCCGAGCCCCAGCCCTTTTGATCGGTCACGTTCCGGGTTATTGAGCTGCTGGAATGCACGGAATATCTCGTGCTGCCGCTCCTCGGGGATGCCGATGCCTGTGTCTCTAACGATAAGCAGGAGCTCCGAGCCATCGTCCCGTGCGAAAACGTCGATAATTCCCCCCGCAGGCGTGAACCGAATTGCGTTCTCGACGAGGTTGCGGAGCATGCGTCCGAGCATGCTCGGATCTGAGCGCACAGTGAAGTCAGACGACTGAACTACGAAGCTCAATCCCTTGCTCTCAGCGACGGCGCAATACTCCTCTGAAATCTCATTGAGCAGACCGGCGATGCTGAACGTTTTCAGATTCGGTTTAACAAGACCCGCTTCGAGCTGTGAGATGTCGAGCAGCGTATTCAGAAGCTCAGCAAGGTTCGTTACGGCGCGATTGAGCCGCGCTATCACAGGGGCGTCAGCGTCTGCTTTGTGCCGCATTTCCAGTAACGCCACGGTCATGCTCATCGATTGCAGGGGCTGGCGCAAATCGTGACTCGCTGCGGCGAGAAAACGCGATTTCGAAAGGCTAGCCTGCAGAGCTTCATCGCGAGAGCGCCGCAAGTCCTCCTCCACACCGGCGCGGCCGGCTTCCCGCGTCTGCGCAGCCTCCGCCATGCTATCGAGAGTTTTACCGAGTCGAGCGAGCGCCGACTTGCCACGCAAACCAATCCGTATCCCGTAGTCGCCCTGACCCCAGCGTCGCGCGGCGTTATCGAGCACATCGAGTTTGCGCTGGCGAACGCGCCTTCCTGAGCTTCGCCCTATAAGGACCCCGACGATCAGCGCCACAACGACCATCAACGTCCACTGCCAATGCATCGCGAGTCTGCTAGTGTGAAGTTAGTGGACTGATCGAACGTAGTAAATCAGTTCTGTACATCGCTGCGTGCCAACGTTAGCATCTGGCCCGAGCAGACGGAGCAGGGTCGCACGAACACGGCGCTGCGTCACGGGCCTGA
Organism: Betaproteobacteria bacterium; assembly: GCA_028291945.1. Taxonomy (GTDB): domain Bacteria; phylum Pseudomonadota; class Gammaproteobacteria; order Burkholderiales; family SG8-41; genus JAQGMV01. Next base: position 502 of record JAQGNH010000092.1, on the reverse strand, counting down.
ACCGGGCTTTCACACCGAGCGCACGGTAAAGCGGACACGCAGCGGGCCGCCACCGGCTCGCCACGACGGACACCGGCACAATTCATTGGGTCGCGAACCTGCCGACGTTGCCAGCAAAGGGATCAGCGAGACTTGGATACGAAGGTCTACGTGCTTTCAACGCCGAGAGCAGCCAGTTTTCCAGCGACGATGATACCGTGTTTGGCGCGCGCGCAAGCAGTTCCGCGCCAATGGGTGCCGCGCCTCGCGCTCACACCGGCGGTGGGCCGCGCCTACCGCTCATCAGCTGCAGGATGAGAACGACGACAGCGATGACGAGCAGCACATGAATGAGGCCCCCAAGCGTATACGACGTCACCAGACCCAGCAGCCATAGCACGAGCAAAACAACGATCAACGTGTAAAGCATGATTATTCCTCCTCGACAGAACGCGTTTGCCTTGCAACAACCGAGCCCGGGCATTGTCTGTTGCCGGCTCGCGGCTGTTTAGCGTTCCCGCGC
>JAQGNH010000089.1 GCA_028291945.1 Betaproteobacteria bacterium | reverse complement strand
CGGTCGAGCAGCGCCTGCGCCACGCCGGTAGTCGTGTTCGTGATACCCGGTCCGAGGGTTGCAACGAGGACTCCGGGTTTACCCGTGAGCTGGAATGCGGCGTCAGCCATCATCCCGGCCCCAAGCTCTTGCTTGGTCAGCACGAACTCGATGCCGGCCTCGCGAAAAGCATCCAGAAGCGCAAGCACTTCACCACCGGGTATACCGAAAGCGTGCGTGACGCCGCTCTCCTTGAGTGCCTGCGCGATGATAGCGGTTGTCTTAGGCAACTCTGGCTCCCATGATTCGAAAATACATATAGGTCATATATAGGACCGATGTTACCATGGGCAGCGCCCGACTCCGCGCGCCCTTTGCCGCGGGTGAGCATTGCTGCGGGCCACTGCGCGCTGGTCGCGCGGCTCAATCTTGACACCTCGATGAGTGATCCGCTATTTTCGCAGGCTGTCTCAAGAGTCAGCCAGGTTACCCAGCGAGCCTCCGCGGAGTTTCAGTCCGCACTCATCTCGGCAGTGGCAGGCGCCCGTCTCCCGGTTCACTTCAGAAGAATACGACTATCGCTGCGGAGCGCGTCCGCAACTCAGGAGCAATCATAATGAGTCACAACCTCTTCAATTCCCTGCAGCAGTTCCAGTACGGCGGAAAAACCGGACGGTACTACTCTCTGCCCGCTCTGGAAAAAGCTGGGCTGGGTAAGGTCTCGCGGCTGCCGCGCAGTCTTCGTGTCGTACTCGAGAGTGCGCTGCGCAACTTCGACGGCCTGAAAATCACTGAGGCGCACCTCAAGAACCTCGCGGGCTGGAAACCCACAGGCCGGCGCAGCGAAGAAGTGCCTTTCGTCGTAGCGCGCGTGCTCCTGCAAGACATGACCGGCGTGCCCCTCGTGGTCGATTTCGCAGCGCTGCGCGAAGCCGCGAAAGCGCAGGGCAAAGACCCGGACATCATCGAGCCGCTGTGTCCCGCCCATCTGATCATGGACCACTCGGTCCAGATCGACACGTATGGGTCGCCGGATTCGCTGCGCAAGAACATGGAAATCGAATTTGCGCGCAACCGCGAGCGCTACGAATTCCTGAAGTGGAGCGCTCAGGCGTTCAAAACATTTGAAATCGTGCCGCCCGGAAACGGCATCTGCCACCAGATCAACCTCGAATACATCTCACGTGTCGTCTGGCAGAAAGACGACATGTGCTACCCGGACAGCCTGGTCGGTATCGATTCGCATACGACCATGGTGAATGGCCTCGGCGTGCTCGGTTGGGGTGTCGGCGGTATCGAAGCCGAAGCTGCGATGGTCGGGCAGCCTATGTACTTCCTCGAGCCGGACGTTGTCGGCGTTCACATGACGGGGCGCGTCACCGCCGGCGTGACTGCGACCGATCTCGTGCTTGCGATCACGCAGCTTCTGCGCCAGAAGAAAGTGGTCGGCAAGTTCGTCGAGTACTTTGGAGAGGGTGCGGCGTCCCTCCCCATCCCGGACCGTGCAACGATCGGCAACATGTCGCCCGAATATGGCGCGACATGCGGCTTCTTCCCGGTCGACGACGCCTCGTGCGAGTTCCTGCGCATGACCGGCCGCGGCGAGATCGTTCCGATGGTCAAGGCATACTATGAAGCTCAAGGTATGTACGGCATGCCAAAGAAGGGTGAAATCGATTACAGCGAAGTAGTCGAGTTCGATCTGTCGAGCGTCAGACCCGCTGTGGCCGGCCCGCGCCGCCCCCACGATCGCATCGACCTGCCGGATCTCAAGATCAAGTTCCAGGAGCTCATGGCGAAGCCTTTCGTCGACGGCGGTTATGGCAAGGGTAACGAGATGACGGAGCGTTGTCCGACAGGCAAGCAAGGCGTCGACGTCGGACACGGCGACGTGCTCATCTCGGCGATCACTTCGTGCACGAACACGTCGAACCCGGGCGTGATGCTCGGCGCAGGTCTGCTCGCGAAGAAAGCAGTCGAAAAAGGACTCAAACCGCATGCGCGCGTAAAGACGTCGCTCGGACCGGGTTCACTCGCAGTGACGGAGTACCTGAAAAACTCGGGTCTTCTGCCCTATCTCGAGCAATTGGGCTACTACGTCGCCGGCTATGGCTGCACGACGTGTATCGGTAACTCGGGACCGCTCGATACGCAAATCGAGGATGCAGTGACCAAGAACGACATCGTGGGCGCGGCGGTACTCTCCGGCAACAGGAACTTCGAAGCACGCATCCATCAGGCGATCAGAGCGAACTTTCTGATGAGCCCGCCTCTGGTCGTCGCGTTCGGTCTCGCGGGCACCGTAAACATCGACATGTCCAAGGATCCGCTGGGTACCGGCAAAGATGGGAAGCCCGTCTACCTGCGCGATATCTGGCCCACGCAGGAAGAAGTTGCTGGTGTCATGAAGTACGCGACTGATCCCGGGATGTTCAAGAAAGTGTTCTCCGCGTTCAAGGAAGGCAATCCGCTGTGGGACGAGATTCCCGCTGCAGTGGGCGCGACGTACAAGTGGCAACCCAAGTCGACCTACGTGCGGCTGCCGCCGTACTTCGACGGCTTCGGTATGCAGTCGGGGAAAGTGTCCGACGTGAAAGGCGCGCGCGTGCTCGGGATATTCGGCGATTCCATCACGACCGATCACATCAGCCCCGCCGGCGGCATCCGCCCGAGCTCTCCCGCTGGCAAATATCTGCAGGAGCACGGTGTCGCAGTCAGCGACTTCAATACATACGGCGCGCGCCGCGGTAATCATGAAGTGATGATGCGCGGGACGTTTGCGAACGTGCGTATCAAGAACCTCATGCTGCCGGGCACCGAAGGCGGTATCACGCTGCATCAGCCGTCCGGCGAACAGATGTCGATCTACGAAGCGGCCATGCGTTACAAGCAGGAGGGCGTGCCCTCCGTCGTGTTCGGCGGTGATGAATATGGGCAGGGTTCATCCCGCGATTGGGCGGCCAAGGGTCCGCAGTTGCTGGGCGTGAAGGCCGTCATCGTGCGCAACTTCGAGCGCATCCATCGCGCGAACCTCGTGTTCATGGGCGTACTGCCGCTGCAGTTCAAAGAGGGCGTAACCGCGCAGTCGCTGAACATCAACGGTTCGGAAAAGATCGACATCATCGGCATCGAGAAAGGCATTACGCCGATGCAGGATGTAACGATGGTCATCACACGCAAGGACGGCATGACCGAAAACGTGCCGCTGCGCCTGCGCATCGACACCCCGATCGAGATCGATTACTACAAACACGGCGGGATTCTGCCGTACGTGCTACGCGAGCTTCTCGCGTAGCACGCCCGGCAGCTCCCGCCTCAGCGCGCAAAACGAACAGAGGGAAACCAAGGTTTCCCTCCGTAACGTCCCCTTCCTTCGAGAAGTGGGACTCGCCGAGACATTAGGCGCGCCCGACGTTCAGTTTCGAGTCGCGTGTACCCGACGCGGTTCGTTGCGCGGGCCGGCATTCACAAGATGCCGGCCCGTTTTTTATTTCCGTGCCCCCGCCATGCTGGAACCGAGCTGGCCGGCTCCGGTGTTGGCAGCAGCGGGTGC
>JAQGNH010000076.1 GCA_028291945.1 Betaproteobacteria bacterium | reverse complement strand
CTTACACATGGCCGAAGCGCCAGCGCTCCATCGTCCACTCATAGACGCCGGCGCGATTGAACGGCTCGTCGGCCCAGAAGGCGCCGGCCTCCGCCTTGTCTGCGACGTCGAGGATCAGCACGCTGCCGATGGTCTTCACCCCGTCATCGTCGAGCAGCGAGCCGTGCGCGACTATGATGCGCTTGTGGACGTTTAGACAGTCGAGATGCGCATCACGCAGCGGCGCCCGTCGCGCGCCGCCGTCAGGCTTGTCGTGGCAATGGATGACGAACTGCATCGTGCCGCCCTTGCGCGCATAGTCGCGCTGGCGCATATCGAGGCCCGGCTTCCAGCGTTCGATGGTGATCGCCTGGAAGATGCCCGCCTGGGTGTAGGGATCGGCATTGATATAGGCCAGGGCCGCATCGCGGTCCGGAAACTCGATCAGCCGCAGGCTGCCGATGGCGTTCTTGTTGTCGTCGGTGAACAGCGGCCCGGAATACCAGGTGACTTCAGGGTAGCCTTCCAGGAAATTCCTGTGGGCGTCGATCGTCGCCAGGCGCAGGACGTCGGTACCGGGCTTGGAGCGGCATTTGATGAGCCAGTGCATTAGAGCCTCTGCTAGGGAAACTCTGGAGAAGTCAGTTGCATATCAAAGCTGTCATTCTGGTGAAAACCAGAATCCATTTGGTTAGCAGTTTAAGATGGATGCTGGCGTGCGCCAGCATGACGATCTGTGGTTAATCAGAGGCTCCCTAGCGATTGGACTATGCTGTTGCAGCAGTCAACCCAATGGTAACTTCAGAGCACACATCAGGGGGCCCTATGCGCAGCACCATCCTCGCCTTGATGACAGCCGTCGGCTTTGCCGCGATCTCTCCGGTTGCCGCGCAGGGTTATCCCGTCAAGCCGGTACGAGTGATCAATCCGTTCGCCCCCGGCGGCGGACTCGACCTCGCACTGCGTCCGGTGCTGCAGAAGATGAGCGAAAGCCTGAAGCAGCCCTTCGTCGTCGAAAACCGCGCCGGCGCAGCCGGCAGCATCGGCACGGAAATGGTTACGAAATCGCCGCCCGACGGCTATACGCTGGTTGGGGCGACGACCGGGACTATCACGATCAACCCGAGCACCTACGCCAAGCTGCCTTACGATCCGATACGCGACCTGGCGCCCGTGACGAGCGTTGGCAGCGCGTCGTTCGTGCTCGTGACACACCCCTCACTTGCAGTGGGCGACATCCGCGAGCTGGTGGTGCTGGCGAAGCGCAGGCCGGGCGAGCTGACCCTCGGTTCACCGGGTTACGGCGGCATCAACCACGTGGCGGGCGAATATTTCTCCCAGCTGACCGGCGTGCGCTTCACACACGTTCCCTTCAAGGGCAGCGCGCCGATGCTGATCGACATCATAGGTGGTCACGTGATGCTGGCTTTCGATTCCACGCAGGCGACGCTGCCGCATATCAAGGCGGGAAAGCTGAGGGCAAGAGGCATCGCTGCGGAGAAACGCTCGCCCATCGCGCCCGAAATTCCGACAGTCCTTGAAGCGGGCGGGCCTGCGATGGTCGTGTCTTCCTGGTACGGCCTCCTGGCGCCGGCCGGTACGCCGCGCGACATCGTAATCAAGCTCCACGCCGAGGCCGCGAAGGCCCTTGCTGCTCCTGATTTGGTCGAGCGGTTCCTGGCGAGCGGTCTCGAGCCGATGGGCAGCACGCCCGACCAGTTCGCGGCGGCGATACGCGAGGACTTCGCTCGCTGGGCCAAAGTCGTACGTGCGGCCAACATACGCGCCGAGTAGATAGGCTGCCTGTCGATCTCGCGCTGGACCGTTCGACCAGGAAGTGAGCGGTCCTTGACCGCGCTCAACCCACCTTCATTCTCGAAAGGGACCAGGACATGACCACCAATACCGTCAGACTTCACCGCGTGCTCCGCGCCAGGCCGGAGCGCGTCTATAAGGCCTTCCTCGACGCGGACGCCATGGCGAAGTGGCTACCGCCGTACGGTTTCACGTGCAAGGTTCATCAGCTGGATGCGAAAGTCGGCGGCACCCACCGGATGTCGTTCACGAACTTCGGCAGCGGCCATGGGCACTCGTTCGGGGGCGAGTATCTCGAGCTCGTCCCGGGCGCACGCATCCGCTACACGGACCGTTTCGACGACCCGAACCTGCCCGGAGAGATGCTGACGACGGTGACCTTGAAGGCCGTGTCATGCGGCACCGAATTGAGCGTGGTCCAGGAAGGCGTGCCGGCGGTCATTCCGGTCGAGATGTGCTACCTCGGCTGGCAGGACTCGCTCGCGCAACTTGCCACGCTCGTCGAGCCCGAGATTCCAGGTTGAAGTTCTAGGTCGTGGCGAACGCAGGCATCACTTCGCGCGCGAAGCGGCGGAGGCTCCGCCGACCCCGTTCGCCGCCACCGGACCCGCCGCCGTTCAGCAGCAGATAGCCGGCGCCGGCCGAGTGTAGAGCCTCGATCTTCCGCGCGATTTCATCCGGCGGCCCGTAGATTGCGCTGTTCAGGTTGATCTCGACTGGATCACCGTCCGCGCGATCCGGTCCGCCGAGCACCCTGCCATCGGGTGTCGTCGCGAGCTTCAGTTGCCGCATCCGGTTGGCCAGGCGTCGTTCGAGCGCTTCCTCGCGTTCGCGCGCATCGTCGGTAACGAAGAAGGCCCGGGTCACGCCGACACGCATCGGGTCCCATTGCTCGCCCTTCGCCTCCACCGCGTCGCGGAAGATCGCGATGTTGCGAGCAACATCGGCCGGCGAGGAGTACTGGCCCAGAAGCAGATTGAAGCCGCGGTCGGCGACATCGCGAATCGAGCGTTCGTTGCCGGCGCCCATCCAGACGACCGGATGGGGTTTGCGGAACGGCGGCGGCTCGACGACGACGTTCTTGAAGGTCCAGAATTTTCCTTTGTGCGAGAAGGGTTCGTTCGATGTCCAGGCCTTCAGGATGAGGTCGATCGATTCCTCGAATTTCTCCCGTGCCTGGTCCATGGCGACGTCGAAGCCGACGAATTCGTTGTAGCGGTAACCCGTGCCGATACCGAAATCCAATCGGCCGCCGGACAATAGATCGAGCGTCGCCGCCTGTTCCGCCAACAACACCGGGTTGTGCCAGGGCAACACCGTCACGGCGGTGCCGAGCCGTAGTGATTTCGTGCGGGCGCCCAACCAGGTCAGCAGGTTCAGCGTCGCGGAAACCTGACCGTAGCCGGTGAAATGGTGCTCCACGACGAACGTGCCGCGAAAGCCCAGTGCCTCAGCCTCGATGTTGTATTCGATGAAGTCGTGGAAGCCTTCGGTGCTGTCGAACTCACCGCTGCCTCGCCGTGCCGAGGCGCTGCCGAACAATCCGAACTGCATGAAACTCTCCTCGTAGCGTTAGCGTTTGCGCGAACCTACCAAAGTATCGCTAGCGCTGCAAAGTGGTCAATGGAAAGGCGCTTGCTGAGAATTTCGGTCCCTCGATGACTAAGACGTTGCTCGCTATCGGGATGAAGATGACCAGGTTCGGCTTGCCATGGGCCTGCCACGGGGGTTCAGCACACATGAGAACCTACTCCCCGGTACAATCGCCATCCGGTCGAAGGTGTCTCGCGAGAAATGGGTCGTCCATCTACCCCCCTGCCATGAGAATTGAGGATGTGAAGCAGCGCCTCCGTGCGGCCGGTGCGGGGCCTGGTCATGAATCTCGTGTACTGCGGCTCTGGTCCCAAGCGTTGCCGCAAACCAGCGGCAAGCGACGGGTCGACGATTTCCTGCCGCAATCGTTACGCAGGGCCCTGCCCGCCATCGAGACCGAGCTCGCAGGCCTGGCGCGCCTGGTTTGCACGCACCAGAGCGCCGACGGCTCCGAGCGCTTACTGGTACGTCTGGCTGACGGCCAGACAGTGGAAAGCGTGCTGCTGCCGCGAGACGGCGTCTGCATCTCGTCTCAAGTCGGCTGCGCGGTGGGGTGCGTGTTCTGCATGACAGGCCGCGATGGCCTGGTGCGCCATCTCGGGAGCGCGGAGATGGTGGCTCAGGTTGCTCTGGCTCGCGCGCGACGGCCGGTGAAGAAGGTCGTCTTCATGGGCATGGGCGAGCCCGCGCACAACCTGGAGAATGTGCTGGATGCGATCGAGCTGCTCGGAACCGCGGGCAATATCGCCCATAAGAATCTGGTGCTGTCCACGGTCGGCGATCCGCGCGTATTCGAGCACCTGCCGCAGTGCGCCGTGAAACCGGCGCTCGCCCTCTCGCTACATACCACCAAGCGCGAGCTTCGGCAGCAGCTGCTGCCGCGTGCTCCACGCATGAGCCCTGAGGAACTTGTCGAGCGCGGCGAAGCCTATGCGCGCGCAACGGGATACCCGATTCAATATCAGTGGACACTGCTTGAAGGAATCAACGACGGCGACGACGAAGTCGAGGCGATCGCGCACCTGCTTTGCGGGAAGTACGGTGTGCTCAATATGATCCCGTACAACAAGGTGGAAGGCCTGCACTTCCGCCGACCCACTTGGGAACGCGCCGCGCACATTGCGCGGACACTGCACGCCCGTGGGATTCTTACGAAGGTACGCCAGTCAGCGGGCCAGGACGTGGACGGCGGCTGCGGCCAGCTTCGCGCACGAGCCGCCGAGCCGCGGGCAGAATAGCTCTGCGCATCTGCGCAAGCGCTCCTGAGAGTTGATGAATGCTTTCGACCCGCGGCAACGACCGTTCTCGACGCCGTCCATTCTCGTGTACTATCGCAATCAAGCCTTACCTCAGCACCCGCGGCACGACGGACGGGACCTTCTCGCAGCTAAAATCAGACAAGGCACCGATGACCATCATGCGACTCGGAAAGCTCGCCGCTTTCACGCTGGCGTGCGCACTTCTGGCCGCTGCCGGCGCTGCAAGTGCGCAACAGAAGCTCGTTCTCTATACCTCGAACGAAAACACGCTCAACGAGCTCGCCTCGACGGCCTTCTCCAAGGAGACGGGCATCGAGGTCACCGTCGTATCGGCCGGTTCCGGCGTGGTCGTCAAGCGCATCCAGGCCGAGAAAGACCGGCCGCAGGGCGACATCATCTGGGGCGTCTCGCGCTCGCTGCTGGAGACGAACAGGAGCTATTTCGCACCTTACGCGTCGAAGAACATCGACGCCGTGCCCGCGGAATATCGCGACCCCGACAACCTCTGGATCGGCACCAATCTGCATCTCCTCGTCATCCTGCAGAACACCAAGATATTGCCGGCGAACGAGGGACCTAAATCCTGGAACGATCTCTTCAATCCCAAATACAAAGGCAAGATCGCATTTACGGACCCGGCCAACGCCGGCTCCGCCTTCCAGACAACGACGATGCTGGTCGATCTGTGGGGCGGCGGAGATGCAGGCTGGCAGAAAGTGAAAGCGCTCTTCGCCAACACGAAAATACTCAACCGCTCCGCTCTCGTGTTCCAGGGCGTGGGCAACGGCGAATATCCGCTCGGCATCTCGATGGAGTACGCGGGCTATCTCTGGGCGCAAAACGGTGCGCCGGTCAGGACGATCTACCCCGCGGACGGGAGCCTCGCCCTCATGGAAGGGGTCGCCATCCTCAAAGGCGGGCCGAATCCCGAGTCGGCCAAAAAATTCGTCGACTGGGTCAATCGCAAGGACGTGCGCGAGATGATCCTCAAGGCGACGTTCCGCCGACCCGCGCGCCGCGACCTCGATCTATCGAAGCTTCCCGGCGGCATGCCGTCGCTATCGAGCGTCAAGCTTCTTCCGTACAACGAGGAGGCGTGGACCGCGAAGCGCAAGGAAGCGCTCGACAAGATCAAGGATGTGATTCAGGAAACGCGGTAGATGGGCGCCGGCCCGAGGCGGGGCCGTTGACTGCAGTCACGATCGAGCGCGTCAGCCGGTCCTTCGATTCGGTTCATGCCGTTCGCGAGGTCTCGCTAGAGATCCGTGACGGTGAGTTCTTCACGCTGCTCGGTCCGTCGGGCTGCGGCAAGACCACGCTGTTGCGGATGATCGCGGGCTTCTGCGAGCTCGACGCAGGTACGATCAGCTTTGGTGGGCGGCGCATCGATACGCTGCCGCCGCATCGCCGCAACACCGGGATGGTGTTCCAGAACTACGCGATCTTTCCCAACTTCACCGTCGGCGGGAACGTCGCTTACGGGCTGCGCGCGCGCAAGATGCCGGCGACACAGATCGCGCAGCGGGTCGAAACCGCGCTGAAGCTCGTTCATCTCGACGGCTACGATGCGCGCTGGCCGCACCAGCTCTCAGGCGGTCAGCTCCAGCGCGTCGCGATCGCGCGCGCCCTCGTGATCGAGCCCGAGGTCCTGCTGCTCGACGAGCCGCTGTCCAATCTCGATGCCCAATTGCGGGTCGAAATGCGCGGCGAGATCCGCCAGCTTCAGCAAAGCCTCGGCATCACCGCGATCTACGTCACACATGACCAGGAAGAGGCGCTTGCCATCTCCGACCGCATTGCCGTCATGCGCGCCGGCACTCTTGAGCAGGTCGGCAAGCCGGAGGCGATCTATCGCGATTCCGCCACGCCCTTCGTCGCCGAATTCATGGGTGTCACTAACCTGCTGTCCGGGAACGTTACGCGCCGCGAAGACGCGCACGTCGTCATCGAGGTTGCCGGTACCGAATTTCACATGGAAGGGAGCCTGTCGGCTACAGGGCCGGCCGTTGCGTTCTGCCTGCGGCCCGAAGCGCTGCGCGTCATCGCGCCCGGGGACGTCGTGCCCGCGGGCTGGACATCGCTCGAGGCCCGGCTCGTACGGGTCGAGTTCCTGGGGGCCCTGACGCGTCTCGAAACCCGGATCGCCGAAGGCGCGACGCTGCGCGTGGCACTCCTCGATCAGCCGCTGGACGCGCTGTCGCCGGGATGCGTGCTCACGCTCGCCTACGACCCCCGCCGAACGACCCCCTTCAAGACCTCATGAAGCTCGCGGTCGTGCGCTCTCCGCTGCCGCTCGCTATCGCCGCAGTTGCATTCCTCCTTCTCGGCCTCTTCTTTCTCTACCCGCTTTATCGCGTTTTCGGCGCGAGCTTTCTCGATGCGAGCGGCGCACATTTCACGCTTCATAACTATGTGAAGGTGCTCTCGAGCGCCTTCTATCGCAGCAGCATGGCCAACAGTCTCACGATCGGCGTGCTCGCGACCGTGATTACGACGGCCGTCGCCGCGCCGCTCGCCTTCGCGATGGCGCGACTGCCCATCGGCGGCAAGACCGCCCTCACGTCTCTTGCAGTCCTGCCGCTCGTGTTGCCGAGCTTCATAGGCGCGTATGCGCTTATCCTGTTGTTCGGGCGCGCCGGTGTCCTCACTCACGCACTGCAGGCGATAGGCATCCCGTTCGAATCGATCTATGGCGTGCCCGGGATCGTGCTGGTCTATGTACTGACGCTGTATCCCTTCGTCCTGCTGCCCACGCTCGCCGGCCTCAAGGCGGTCGACGTCTCGGTCGAGGAGGCGAGCCAGAATCTCGGCGCCTCGCGCTGGAGGAGCTTCCGGACGGTCACGTTGCCGATCGTCATTCCCTCGGTGCTCTCCGGCGCGCTTCTCGTGTTCATCGATACGCTCGAGAATTTCGGCGTGCCTTTCGTGCTCGCCGAGGACAAGCCGATCCTGGCGGTGGAGGCCTACAAGCTCTTCGTCGGCGAGACCGACACCAATCCGGCCGCGGCCGGCGTGCTGGGCGTTCTTCTCGTGTGCACGACGGCGCTCGTCATCGTGATCCAGCGCCGCTATTTAGGACGTCGGCGCTTCGCTACGGGAGCGAGGCGCAGTCCGCCGCTGATCGAAGTGAGTCCCGCTTGGCGCGCGCTCGCGACCGCCTATTGCTGGATGGTCGTGGTCGTCTCGCTGGTACCCTTCTTCGCGGTCATCGTCATTTCCTTCATGGAGTTTCGCGGTCCCGTGCTGCATCCGCATTTCAGTCTCGAAAACTTCGCAGAGCTGTTCAGGCGCTCGACGCGCCCGCTCGAGAACACGTTGCTCCTCTCGACGCTCGCGGCGTTCGGCGCTGCCCTTCTGGGCGTTCCGATCGGCTACGTGGTCGTGCGCTCCCGCACGCGGCTGAGCGCGCTCCTCGACGTCGTGGCGACCATGCCCTTCGCGGTCGCGGGCACGATACTCGGCATCGGCCTCATCATCTCGTTCAACAGCGGGTGGCTCGTGCTGACCGGCGGGTGGTTCATCCTGGTGCTCGCCTACGTCGTGCGCAAGCTTCCGTTCACTGTCAGAGCGTCGAGCGCCATCCTGCACCAGATCGACCCGACGCTCGAGGAGGCCTCGATCAATCTCGGCGTCTCGCCCCTGATGACGTTCGCCCGGCTGACCGTGCCGCTCATGCTCGGCGGCATCGTCGGGGGTATGGTGCTGACGTGGGTATCCGCCGCGTCCGAGCTTTCCTCAACCG
>JAQGNH010000073.1 GCA_028291945.1 Betaproteobacteria bacterium | reverse complement strand
CGGAATTTTTCTTCGAGCTCCGCGTCGGACATCGGATTCTTGGGATGGCCGCGGTGATACTCGACGCGGATCTTCTCGCGCTTGCCGTTCTTCAGCACGACCTCCAGATCGCATAGCATCGCCTCGGGCTCGCGCCCATTCGCCTCTTCCGATACGCTGCACTTGATGCGGCTCACGAGATCGAGCAGCTCCGGGTCGTGGAGGTAAGGATCGTCGAATTGCTCGTGCTCGATCGAGCCGTACTTGAGCGCAAGCCCTGCCGTATAGGGCATGCTGTGGTCGGCCGTTTCGCGGTTGTGCGGCCGCCATTTGTCCGGGTCGCCTGCCATCATGAGCACCGCGGTCTCCAGCGTGTGGATGTGCACTTCGGCGATATTGCCCGCATCCCCGACGCGCTCCCTCGCTTCGAGCGCGGCCTGCACCACCGACTGCGCATACTGCCCGAGCGGATAGCGCTTGTTCAGGCACTCCATGATCTTGAACGGCACGCCGTTGCCGCCGAACGGGGCGAGCTCGAACGGCTTGCGTGTCACCGCGAGGAAATAGCCACCGCGCCCTTCGAAGACCGGCGACGGGCCGCTCATGCCGCGCTCCGCGAGCTGCGCGGCGAAAAGCGCATTGCGACTCGCATTCGCATAAGCACAACCCTTCCACATCGAAACATTTCCGATCCGCGTCTGGTAGAGCGCGACGTTCGCCGCGACGGTCAGATTCAGCGCTTCGGTGATTTGCCGCTGGTCCAGGCCCATCAGACGCGCCGCGCCGAGCACGGCCGACATCCCGCCTATCGTGACGTGATCGATGCCCATGGGCTTGAAGTTGAGCGTGTCGCACATGCGGCAGAACATTTCGTAAGCGATCACCGTCCCGGTGATCAGGTCGCGCCCGCTCGCGTTACCGACCTCGGCTGCCGTGATCAGCGCCGGAATGTTGTCGCTCGGGTGGCCTGCCTCGAGCCCGATGTAGCCATCGTTATAGTCGCGGTAACGCACCATGACGCCGTTCGCAAAAGCGGCAAGATCGGGGCTCGTCTGCTGACCGCTGAACAACACGGTTGCGGGTCGCTTGCTCGTCACCATGTCGGCCATGTCGCGCGCGATGCGGCCCGGTTCGCTGTCATATCCGCCGAGCCCGCAGCCGAGCGTGTCGACGATCATGCGCTTCGCCTGGTGGACGACCTCTTTCGGCAACGCTTCGTATTTGAGCGATGACGCGTACGCGCCGGCGTTTTCTGCGATGGTAGGCATGAAACTCCCTTAAGAACTTGTTGGAGGATTTTGATCCGGCTTGTGCAGCGACCTTCAGTGCCGGTTTGCAGCAAGTGCAGATCGCCGCGTTCGGCGCGAGCCGCGTGAGCGTCGGGAGAGTATTTGGCGACGATGTCAGTACCGATCGTGCTCCCGGCGCTGGAGCGGTTAACGACGAGCCGTCTCGTGTTCAGTATAAATGATCGAGCGCGTGCTCGTTCATCGAGAGGCTCGGGTACACCTACACTCGAACGCTGAACCTACTCGAGCTTCACGCCCGCCTGCGTAACGACCTTGCGCCAGAGCTCGATCTGTTTTGCGACGAACGCACTGAATTCCTCGGGCGTGCCGCCGGACGCTTCGACGCCGCCGGCCTCAAGGCGGTCCGCCATTTCCTTGCTGCGCAGGATCTTGTTGAGCTCGCTGTTGAGGCGATCGACGATCGCTTTCGGCAGGCCGCGGGGGCCGATCATGCCTTGCCAGTCGAACACATCGAAGCCGGGCACGCCTGATTCCGCGACGGTCGGAAACTCGGGCGCTGCCTGACTGCGCTGGGCGGTGGTGACCGCGAGGCCGCGCAATCTCCCGCTGCGAACAAGCGGTAAGGTGCCCGACGTGCTGCCGAAGATCAACGAAGTCTGCCCCGACACCGTGTCGATCAATGCCGGCCCTGTGCCCTTATAAGGAACGTGGGTCATCCGGGTTCCGGTCATGTACATGAACAACTCCATGACGAGATGCACGTTGCCGCCCTGTCCGCTCGACGCGTAATTGAGCGCACCCGGCTTTGCCTTCGCCAGCGCAATCAGTTGCCTCATGTTCTGCACTGGCAGCGAAGGATGCACCGCCACGATATACGGACCCTGGCAGAGCGCAATCACCGGCTGGATATCCTTGACCGGGTCGAACGCAAGCTTGTACAGACTGGGATTGACCGAGTAGCTGGTCGAGACAATCGTGAAGGTGTAACCATCCGGCACGGCTTTGGCGCCCGCTTCGTAACCGATGGTGCCGGCCGCGCCCGTGCGATTTTCGACCACAACCGAGTGTCCGATCACCGTCGTAAGCGGCGGGGACACGACTCTGCCAATGAAATCAGCCCCTCCGCCCGGTGGAAACGGGACGATCAGCCGCACCGGTTTGACAGGCCACTGCTGGGCAAAAGCGGCAGACGAGGCCACTGCGATCGCCAATGCAGCCAGCGCGAGGAGAGCGCTTTGGCCATACGCGATTTGCCTCCGACTCTCCTTGGCTCCCGCAAGTGCGCCGCCCGAGAACGGTGCGGCTACCGGGAGCACTGCCCCTACATAGCTCATCTTCACTCGGGTCCCCCCGGTTCGCAGGTCGAAGCCTGCGTTATCAGCACGTCATGTGCCAGCTGACTCTCGCCGCGCTCGGCGCGGGACTGAACGCACGGGCTCACGAGAGATCGTGGGTGTAAAGATCGATCGCGCTGCTGGCGACTTCGCGTCACTGTGTCAAGAGCAGCGCAGCGGCCAAGTTGTCATTGCGAGCCCGCTGCTTCGCGCGAAACTCCACGCGGTCCGTCGCCCGCGTTTTACATTCTCAGCCGCAATCGGGTGACGGCACTGATTTTGTTATGTATTCCTTTTAAACGTCTGGAAACCGCGCTGACGCTGGATCGCGTGGTTACAGGCGGCTACACTGCGATTCGCCGACCTGGTGTCTCAGAGTCGCCGCGGCGCCAAACCTCCTGAAGAAATGCTGACGATCAGATACGAGCAGATGCAAGCGCTCGAAGGCGAAATGGACCGCGCTTTCGCGGAGCGGCTCGCACGCATAGTCTCATCTTTGTTTCCGCACTATTTCGAACGCATACAGGGTACGCAAGGTGCGGCGGACTATCCGGAACTGGTAGGGAAAGCCATCGAACGCGCTGAGCGTTTCGGCATCAGCCAGGAAACTGACATTGCTGCCTTCGTTGTTCTGACTATGGCTGCACGCAATTTTGATGACCCTGCTGACGGTTTTCTCGATTGGACTCACCCGATCATAATGAATGAAGCTATCGCAGGGGCGGCAAAGATCTCACTGATCAAGCACCGCCTCGAGCGAGAGGCCACGGCCGATCCTTGCGCAGCACGTGTCGTAGAGATGCTTCAAACGGTTCGGGCAAACGACTGAAGTTCGGATGCGCGCGAGCGCGGATTGCAGACCACGGAAGCTGATATGACGTTCAGTCGCAAGAAGCGAAACTCGGCCACGCAGGAATGTCCTTATGAAAACGGCATCATCTGCGTTGTCGCTACGCGAGCTGATAACAAGGACCCCCTGCCAGATTTGAAGGTGAAAGTTGCTGGCCCCACGCCGGGCGATGCGTCAACGGATCCTCAAGGAATCAGTCAGTTCGAAGAACGGGTACCTGGCGCTTATCAATTGAACGTTGCGCTCCCAATGCCGAGGTATAAAGACTGGGCGGTCCTCCCGTATTCGAAGAATCTGTCGGTTAGCGGTGGACGGGTCACCATCGCCGACGTCCGCGCTTACCCGACGGGAACGCTGATCGTCGAGATTCGGGAAGAAAATGGACCCCTTATCCAGGGGGCTGCACAAGTTCAGGGCACGGGTGCGGCAAGCCTCGAGGCGCTCGTCAATGCGGGAACGCATACGTTTGCCAAAGTCGCGTGCGGGACATACGACGTCTCGGCTCGCTTATCGTCGAAGTACCACAATCAATCGGTTACTGCGCCGAAGGTGACGGTGCCCGAGAGCGGGACGGGTGTCGCAAAATTGGTCGTGGGACTGCGAACCTGGATCGAAATCGAACTGGTTGGAGATGACGGCACGGCTGTCGCTGATGAAGAATATCTCATCGTCACGCCCGAAGGACAACCGCTGCGTGGAAAGACCGATGCAAACGGCCGCGCGCGCCTTGATGGTCTCGTCGCCGGATCGTGCCGCATAAGTTTTCCACGACTGGATGCAGACGAATGGAAAAGCGTTTGATGTTCAAGCGCGGTAGAACGGGACAGCATTGATGGGAACCTACCACACCGTCGTGCAGGGAGAATATGTATCAGGCATTGCGAAGAAGTATGGATTTTCGAGCTACAAGAAGATCTGGGATCACGCGCAGAACGCGGAGTTGAAGAAGCAGCGTCAGAACCCCAACGTGATTTTTCCGGGTGACCAGCTATTCATTCCTGACAAGAGCGAGAAGAAAGAATCCCGGAACACGGGGCAGAGGCATCAGTTCGTGTTGAAGACGGAGAAGCTGAAGCTTCGTCTCGTCCTGGAAGATCTCTACGAAAAGCCGATTGCAAACGCCCCATGCGAATTGCGAGTCGAGAACGAAACTTTCCGTCTGACGACGGACGGTCAGGGCAAGATCGAAAAGGATATCAAGGCTGGAACGCGCACGGCAGTTTTGACGATCAAAGATCCACAGACTCCAATCAACAAGATCCTGATCCCGATCAAAATTGGAGATCTCGATCCGGTGGACAAAACACCCGGGCAGAAGGCGCGGCTGAACAACCTGGGTTATTTTGCGGGGCCGTTCGACGGCAAGCCCGAGGAGGAAAACAAGGCGCTGTTTCTATCGGCTGTCGAAGAGTTCCAGTGCGACCATGGCCTCGCCGTAGATGGCAAGTGCGGACCAGCGACGCAGGCCAAGTTGAAGCAGGTGCACGGTTGTTAGCAGCCATGTCAAACCGTCCTAAGCAGCACCTAGCCCGCAGTCGAAACGGATAAGGCGCGCGGTGTTTTTTGAGATAAGTTCTACGCATCCACATGGCGCCCTGCATGAGGACTGTTCGAGCACAGACGAATGAATACGCCACACAATGACCTGACTCGACTCGTTTCGGACGGTGGTACAGCGGCGAGCCACCCTGTGCTGCAGGAGCAGGGTGCGTTTGTCGGCCCGGCCACAGGAAGCGAATTCAACACGATCAAAGCCGCGATCATTCCGCTCGCGTGCTGGCGGTTGGAAGACGTGCGCTTCGAGTTCGATTCTTCGATCGTCAGGCCTGAGAGCAAGACGGAGCTGAAAAATCTTGCGAAGTTGCTGGACCGGCATCCTCCTCTGTCCAAGGCAGAGAAGTCTCAACCGCCAGAGCTGGGCTGTCCGCTGTCGGTTTTTGGTCACGCGGACCCGACCGGTAACGACGACTATAACAAGCAATTGAGCGGTCGGCGTGCTAAGGCGATCTATGCTCTTATCACCCGGCGAACAGAATTATGGGAAGAGCTTTTCAGTCAGCCATTTGGTAATGACAAATGGGGCAGAAGAGCATTGGAGATGATGCTGGATTTTGTTTCATCATCCGAAGAGGAAACCTCGCAGAAGAATTTGACGACTGCTGAAAACGGAGCTCAGCCGGTCAAAGCGAATCAAGAGTTAGTCACAAAGCATGAGCGAGATGCTGGCAAACGCAAAGCGTTGTTTCTCGGCTACATGGAAAAGCTCTGTGGTCCTGAATTGAGACTTCGGAAAACAGATTTCCTGGGGCATGGAGACGACTCCGGAGGTAAGGCAGACTTTCAGGGCTGTAGTGAGTTCAACCCGGTACTGATTTTCTCGCAAGAGCAGCAGAAAAAATTTGACCAGGACAAGGATAAGACACCCCGGAATAGCGCAAATGCATCCAACCGACGGGTAATGGTGCTGATCTTTCGTAAAGGAAGTCGAGTAGCTCCTGCGAAATGGCCGTGTCCACGTGCCAACGAAGGTGTAGCGGGATGTATTAAAAGATTTTGGTCAGACGGAGAGAAGCGCAGAAAGAACCAGGACAAAGAGCGGGAGTTCAACAAGACGCAGGACACATTTGCCTGCCGTTTTTATGATCGCTTGTCGAACAATTCGCCGTGTGAGCGTCGCATTACTGGCGAACACTGGATCATCCGTGTCGACAAGAAACAGGGGCTGAAGCTTGAGGATACGGTCACGCTGGAATCCAAGGCCGTCTCCTATCGGTCGAAAATTGCCGTGCGGAATGCCGTCGATATCGGCGAATTTCTGGATTTCTTATTTGTGCCCGGACCGAAAGGCCATTACACGATTACGCTGATGGTCGGCGGAACCTCGTACTTTGCGTGGAGAAACCTTCACTTGCCCGGCGATGGACAAGGGGTTGAGCCTTCCAAGTTTGATTATGGCCCGAACCAGGATCATCCCAACCCGTATGTAGTGAGCTCAGGGCGCGATCCCAATGCGCCCGCTGTCACGTTCAACCTGTGTTCGTAGAGCCATGGCGAAACCGCAACTGCAACTGCACGTTGTGAAGGTTCGCCTGGCGCGTCCCGACAAGGCCGGCCATGATCCCGCCGCGGTTGGCACGCGCGTTTGGCTGGATGTTCCCACCGGAGCTGTTCGCGATTTTCAATTTCAAGAGTTTATCGTCAACAGCAGTGGCAGCCTGGACACGGTAGGTTCTTCCAAAGTGGCTTCGATCGATCGCAGCGTCACATACTGGTCCCTCTGGACTGCGCCAGGCAAGACTCTTTCCCTGCCAGCCAAGTTCGATCCGGATAATCTCGATGTTGTTCCGGGCTTCGGCCGCCCTTTGCTCGCGCTGCTCAATAAGACTGATGAACTTATCCTGCCTAACAGCCGCAAGGTGATCCTGCGCGAGTTTAATCTCTCAGGGTTGGATGCTACGAATCCCAAGGTCTCGACGATCAAGCTGAACCGAGATAAGGCGACTGCCTTCTATACGGAACTTCACATCGAGCTTGACTTCCAATTGCAGCCCAAGCCGAAAGGGCAAAGTGATCTGTTCGTTTTCGAAGGCAGCAACGGCAGGCATCTCCATGACATCAAATTCCTTAAGAATCCAACCAAAGCTCCCGTCGTTGAGTTGCCCCTTACGCAGACGCCTTTTACTCCTCCTGCCGCCGAACTTGCCAAAACAGTTGTGGTGATTTGGGTCCGGGATTTTATAAATACGGGAGTTGAGGGACAGGCTTACCATCCGCATCGCCTCCTGCCGGGCGTTCAAGTCGTAACCAGCTTGATTCCCACTAATCCGCCAAATTTCTCCGTCGTCATTCTCTCAGCGAAGGGCACCTTCGCGTCAGGGAGTGCGGCAGCAGCACAGGGCCCTGAGGTATTCGCCCATGAGCTCGGTCATGTCCTTTGGGCCGATGCGGGCGGGGGTAGGGAAATGTACGACGATAAAAATAATAATCTGACAGCAAAAAACAAAACAACATACCAGGACCGGATCAACAGCCTGTTCATCGACCATATGGGACTGGATATCCCCCCGCAGAATGTAAAATCATTTTTAGAGGCGCGCGATCACCACCACCTGTCCAATAACGTTATGAACGCTTTCCCGGCTAATACGAGTGCTGCTCCTACGGCCCTGACCTTTGAACAGGTGGGGCTCTTCCGCCTTGCTCCCGAATTACGCTGGCCTGGGGAATGAGGAACATTTTGCGCGCTGACCACACTTCGGCAGGAGCGCTGCTGAACGGTCCGGCTTAACGCGACAGGCATGAGTCACGGCGTGGCGGGGGTAATCAGTCCATTGTTCTCCTGAATGCATTTGTCCAGTTCAACAATCAAGCGACCCAACTTCCTACCCTTCTCTCGGAAAGTATTATCATCGAACCCCGTGGCCACATAGCGGATCTGCTTCTTCTTCGCAGGATCGGCTGGATCGGGGATAGTCCGCTCGATGATCGCGGCGTCGTTCAAAAAAACACCGACTCCCAGCTTTGAATGCAGACGATCGAACGGGATCAATTCGAATTCCAATCCCACCTTGAAAAAGCTTCTTGTCAGCGATCCCGAAAATTCCGGATCACCTTTCTTGGCGGGACCAAACACTTTTTGTTTGCTGGTCAAGTGCTTCATGCCCGCGCATGCAACCGGGTTCACGAGCCTGCCCTGCTCGAGCAGTGTGAACAAGCCCGCCACGGACGCTGCGGTGGCGCTTACAAAGTCCGTCCCCGGCGCGCCTCGCGGAACCGGCGGCAGAATCCAGCGCACGCCGCCCTTGTCGTGAGTGGATGCTTCCCAGAGCCCGCCTCCGCGTTCGGGCCGGTAAATGTCGGATTGCCACAGGGACGAAGCGATATAGAGGAAACTGACGTTCTCGATACAGGAGTGAGATGCCGCGTTATCCGACTCGTCGATCATCAGAAAGAGCCGTTCCGCGAAAGTGAATTTACGGACCTGTTTAAGAGACTCGGCGCCGGATTTTTTGTAATCGCGAACCGTCTGGGTGATATGAGGCGGAGGGACAGGGACTGCCGGGTCGACAAAAATGAGGTCGCTACCCTTGAACCTGACGGCAACACCGCCCGCGCCGTCAGGGGTCACAGTGAATATCCTTTCGAGATCCGGCGCGGACAAAGCTCGAGGCAGAGGGACTTTCTTGCCATCGAGCTCGACGAGCTTTCCGAGTAGTTCGACCTTCGGACCTTTCGGGAAAATGGACGTGATCTTGGCCTTGTCTCTTTTCTGCGTGTCGTCCCAGAGATCTCTCGCCGCCTTAAACAACGCTTTCTGAGTTGTAAGGCCCTTCTGCCGCGCCAACTCCTCGAGATCGAACTTCAGTTGGAACGCGGCATACATACATGCGGTCTTCGCCATGCTGCCGAGGCCGCCCTGAACCGTTTCGTTATGACCGGCGAACTTTGGATTCTTCAGTTTGTCCGGCCCCGTCAAGTCCACCAATGCAAAACGAAGTTCGCGAAGCTCGGAGCGCTGCGGCTTTGCCACTCCAATTTCGAGGACCCGCCTGTCCACGATCTTCTGCAAGGGGTCGTCACGCGTCACGCCGGTCGCACTGAAGAATCCCGGATTCATCGACGTTGCATCCACGGCGACCGATGCACCTGCCAGAGGCTTGCAGCGATGTGGAAGAAACGAAAGAAATTTATCTGCTACGGCGACGTTCCCACCCATGGTGTAGTCCGGTCCTTATCCGAGTGCAGTGTTTCGTAGCTCGTCTGCAGCTTGCTCGTAAACACGGTGGATGAGCGCGGCAGTTCGACCGTCCATCTCTCCGGTCGGATCGAGAGGAGGCTCCGCAATATGGCCGTAGTCCAGCTGAAATCCGAGGATGTTCTCGGCTCTGTCCTTGCCTTCATAACACAGATTATTCAGCTTCTTCAGCGCCGCTTCCTCGCTTCTATCGTCCTCCGGCACGATGAAGATTTTCCTGCTGAAAAGCAGGTCTGGCTCTTGCCCATCAGCGGGCGCGAAGCCCCAGCTGACGGTGCATTCCGACAAAGCGATGACATCACGAAGCGTGACGGTGACGATCCCCTTGTCGTCCGCCCGATCGAGCGGTGTGGGGTCGCGACCTCCGATCGCAACGGAAAATGGAGCGTTCGGAATCGCTTTTCCAAAGCCCGTATACAGTCGCACACGAAACACGAAAGTCTTGAGCACGCGCTCGCATGGCGACCGCTCCGACAAGCGGTGGTAGAAGCGGCATGCGAAAGTATCTTTGTTTGTTTCGAACTTCCGTTCATCGTTGGGTAGTCTCGAGCTTCGCCGTTTTTCTCCATCGGACCAGAAGCGCTTGCGGCAGCCCGCCGATCCCTCGCTCGCCCGCGGACAAGGCCACTTTGATGGATCAACCCGGGTGCCTTCCCGGAAGATGAGCACCAT
>JAQGNH010000064.1 GCA_028291945.1 Betaproteobacteria bacterium | reverse complement strand
TTTGAAATCCTTGCGCTGCCGACGTCGAGTTGAAGACGTCTACCCCGACTTCAATCCGCGATGTGCCTCGGATGATGACATCAGTCAGGTTGCCGAACGAGCTATCAAAACGATCGAACTGCATGGTCGTCTCGAATGGAATCGTCTGCGCGGGCAGATTGCTCGTCTGTGCAAGACTCGCCGCGCCTGCACCACCCGTCATCGTCAGCACAGCGGCTCCCGACATTCCAAGCATTATCAGATATCTCAGCCTTCGCATGAACGAGCCTCCATGACGGGCCGCAGACGTTCGACTTAACTCAAGTGAGTCCAAGTCGTACCGCCTGATGCTTGTACCTAACGCGCTCCCACTGCGCGTCGTAGTATCTCGCTCTTGCTAAGGGTGTATGAACCGCCGTTCGACATCGCAAAAATGTTGATGATCGTTGATGCAAGCGCGTCAGATCGGGGCACTGCCCGAATGGCAGGCGGGCTCCCACCCCCAGCACCCGCCGCGCCACCGCCGCCGCCACCCAAGTCATCGAACAGCCCCCGGTCCAATACCGGTTGAAGAATGCGGCCTATCCGCCCTCCAAGTGAAGCGACCGCCTGTATGCCGACATGCCAGAGGAACAGCGGGCTGTCGAGGTTTCGTCGCCACATTCGACGCGGTTCACGAGCCAACCGATAAGCCCATTCGCACCCGATGCGCCTGACCCAGCGTGGCGCCCATGGCACGTTGCCGCTGTGAAAATCAAACGCGGCGCCGACCCCCACCAGGGCCGTCGCCCGAATCCGGCCAACATGATCGGCCATCCATTTTTCCTGTTTGGGCGCACCCATCCCCACCCAGACCACGTCAGGTCTCGTTGCGTTGATATGGGCAACGACCTGGGCATCTTCCTCATCGGCAAGCGCTCGGAACGGCGGGCAGTAAGTGCCGGCAACCTCAAGGCCGGGATATTCGACCGACAAGTGCTCGACCAATTGTTCCGCGACCCCCACCCGCCCGCCGAAGAAAAAGTGCCGCAGCCCTCGTACTCTCCCCGCATCGCACAGGTGTAACATTAGCGCCGGACCCGTGACGCGGTAACGTCGCCCGTAGCCTAACAATCGCGCCGCCAGCACCACGCCGACGCCATCCGGCAAGGCAAGATCCGCACCCCGCGTTGCCTCCCGCATGCGCTCGTCCCGCCGGCACATCATCACACTGTGCGGGTTGACGAGCGTCACATAACCCCGCCGCCCATCATGACGCCAAAGGTCAATAAGCGGTGGTATGTCAGACGCCTGAACAAAATTGAAATCGACGGCAGCGATGGGAAGGGTGTGCGTCCGCATAACAAATACTCCGTTGATGATGATGATGCGCAAATGAAGACGCGCGAGCGGGCTTTCGCGGCCGTGGTTGCGGGCGTTCGTCTCGTGTGGCGCGGACTCCGCCCCTTTGGACTCGCGTTGCCGCGCTCCGCACAAATTCAGTTTTCGATTGGGATGCCCGACGCCCCTAATCCAACGCCGCGACACATGCGGCATCCACATCCAGGCTCACTGCGCTGCCAAGCATGTTCACTTGAAGCACCACGCGATCGAGCGACCGCCGATCCTCAACAATGCCGCGCAGGCCGAGGAGTGGACCGTCGACAACTTCTACGCGAATGCCGCGCTTTAACCACGAATGAGAAATCAGCGAAACGCCGTTCCGAATCGCCAGCGAAAGGCTCGACAACTCGACGTTCAATGACCGTTGATCCGCCACGCGAATGATGCCCGCGACGCGGCGAGTGCGATCCGCGCGATAAGTGTCGTCAATCGGCCCACGCAGAAAGACGTAACCCGGAAACAACGGCGCATCCACCGTGACTTTCCGGTTGCCGTGGATACGTCGCTGACTCGTGAGCGGGAGATAGTGAGGGATCTCCATCGCGGTCAGGTCCTGCGACAGGGCTTTCTCCTGGCGGCTTTTCACGTGCAGCACCATCCACTTATGTGGATGCGTTTCGGAGAAGAGAGTGATATCGCAATGACCTGGACCGCAGATGCTGCCTGTCACGACTTCACTAAGCGCTACTTCCATTTTCAGCCACTCCGTTCATGGACATGGATGCGCGGGTCGCACGACGGAGGCACTATGCACAGCCAAACCAAGATACGGTGAAGAACGCGAATAAAAATTAAAAAGTCACAACTGCAGAACCGGCGTCGGTGAAGTACCGGCGGCCGAACCCTCGCATATCTCCCGAGGGCGGTGCTTCACAAATCATTAACGTCACGCGCTTAGGCTCTGCGCGCCAAACGCAAAGGAAGGCGTAATGCCAAGAACTTCACAACCACCGGTTCAGACTCGATCTCGCGCGGCGAATCCACCCCACTGCTTTACGATCATCGAGCTATTGGTCGTGATCGCGATCATCGCCGTACTCGCCGCGATTCTCATACCGGCAGCCGAAAAAATTCGAGAGAGCGCGATGAAATCCAATTGCGCGAACAATCTGAGGCAGGTCGGGCAGGCGCTGGGAATCTATTCGAACGAGAATCACGGCGAGTATCCCCGTACCTCATACGTTCCCGATGCACCCTTGACCGCGGGAACCAACCCCGCTGCTCCAGATCCTTTCCGCGTTGGAGGGCCACTTGCCAACGACATAACGGCCCCCCTGTTTCTCCTCGTGCGTGCCAAGGCCGTGCTTCCGAAGATGTTGATCTGCCCTTACACCGACGTCAACCGATTCGAAGAAGAGCCAGCCGCCGATGTCGCGTCCCGTTCAAATTTCACAGACTACCGGAAGAACCTCGGCTACAGCTACGCCAACCCCTACCCCGACTCAGCCGCCAGCGCCAAAGGCTATCGCCTGCACAACCGGCTTGGCAGCGAGTTCGCCGTCGCTGCCGACCTGAATCCGGGTCTGAAAGACGACAACAGCAAAAACCACGAGGATGAAGGGCAGAACGTGCTTTACGCCGACGGCCACGTTCAGTGGCAGCAGTCCCCTAAATGCGGAATCGGCACCGACAACATTTATCGAAGCAACGATGGGGCGCTCGGCTCACCCATAAACGTGGCCGACAGTGTCCTCCTGCCCGCCCAGAATTGACGATCGTTACTTGCCGCGTGGTTGGCGCTCTTCAGGCGCAATCGAACACCGACCCAAACGATAGGAAACTCAATGTGCCAATTACGAAATATTCCACACAGCGTATTTGTCGTCCTGCTCTGTTGCCTCGTTCTGGCTGCAAAATCGAATGGGCAAGCGCCGGCGGGAAAGGCGCAACACGTCGTCATCATCGTGTTCGACGGCTTGCGCCCCGACTCGGTCACCGAGCAGGATGCGCCGACGCTGTTTCACCTGGCACAGCGCGGTACGACCTTCGCAAATCATCATTCGGTTTTCCTGTCATCGACGGAAGTCAATGGGACGGCCATCGCAACCGGCATGTCGCCCGGGCGCTCGGGCATTGTGGCCAACGACGAGTACAAGCCCGAGATCGAATTGCTCCGACCTTTCAACGCTGACTCGGATTGGGCGGCATGGACGGGCGATCGCCTGACCCACGGTCAGTACCTCCGCGCTCAGACCCTGACCCAAGCCGTGCAGCGCGCCGGCCGATCAACCGCGGTCGCCGGCACCAAGGGCGTCGCCCTTCTCCTCGACCGTGCATCAGGCGAGTATCAAGGCGGTGGCGCGCGGGTCACTTTGTACGAAGGGCGAACCCTTCCCGCGGCGATAATGGACATTGTGCGGCCCGACTACGGACCGATGCCGCCCAAAGCCAATCCGAAGAAAGCAGCAAACGCACAGGCGGATCGGTGGACCACCAGCGTCCTGGTTGACAAGCTCTGGAACAAGGACGTGCCCGCGTTGACGATGCTCTGGCTGAGCGAGCCGGATTATGCGCAACATGGCGCGGGCCCCGGATCGAAGGTTGGGCGCGCGGCGGTTAAGAGCAGTGACGATAACCTTGCCCTGGTGCTTAAAAAGCTTCAGGACGTCGGCCTGCGCGAGAAGACCGATGTGCTGGTCGTCTCCGATCACGGTTTCTCAACGATATCCCGGGCCCTTGACTTGGCCGACCTTCTAAAGAGGGCCGGATTCCGCGCCGCCAAGGAATTCGACGCCAAGCCTGCAGCCGGCGAGGTGATGGTCGTCGGGCATGGAGGGTCGGCGTCCATCTACGTCGGAGGCCGCGAGTCGGCCACGATTGAGCGGCTGGTCGAGTTTCTTCAGAAAAGCGATTTCGCCGGCGTCAT
>JAQGNH010000033.1 GCA_028291945.1 Betaproteobacteria bacterium | reverse complement strand
CCGATCCTGATCCTCGATGAAGCGACGTCGCATCTCGACACGCTCAGCGAGAGCCACGTTCGAACCGCGCTGAATGCCTTGATGGTCGATCGCACGACCATCGTGATCGCGCACCGCTTGTCGACCATACGTGCGGCGAACCTGATCGTGATGCTGGACGCGGGCGGCGTGATCGAAAGCGGCACGCACGCCGAATTGGTGGCGCGTCGCGGGTTCTATGCTCGCCTGGTCGAACGGCAAATGGCGAGCGTGCGATGGCAAGCTGCGCCGGTGGCGTTGTAGTGTCTATCCGCGAGTTAATATGCGGTGGCCATCAGTAGAAGAGGAGCCTTATGAACCGCACCAGCAGTCGCATCGCAGTTCTTGGTCTATCCGTAGCGTGCATCGCAGTACCTTGCATGGCCGCCGCAGCGTGGCCCGAGAAGCCTGTGCGCCTGCTCGTGCCGTGGGCGCCGGGCGGCAGCACGGACGTCGTCGCACGCCTCAGCTCGCCGGAGCTCACCAAGCGTCTCAAGCAGACGGTCTTGGTCGATAACCGTCCGGGCGCGGGCTCGATCCTCGGCATGCACCTCGCTGCCGCGGCGGCACCGGACGGCTACACGTTCATGCTCACATCGACGGCATACGGTCACCTGCTTAATAAAAAGGAGGCCAAAGGTATCGAGTATTCCAAGTCGTACGAGCCGGTCGCGCTGATAGGGCTTGGCGACAGTGTGCTCACGGTGCATCCATCGTTGCCCGTGAACAGCGTGAAGGAGTTGATTGCGCTCGCGAAGAAGAATCCCGGACAACTCAACTATTCGTCATCGGGCATCGGCGGTTTCCCGCACATGAACACGGAGCTCTTCAAGCTGATGACGGGCACCAACATCGTTCACGTGCCGTTCCAGGGCGGCGGTCCTGCGTCAGCTGACACGATGGCCGGCAACACGCAGATGAACCTCGGTTCGGTTCCTTCACTGATCGGCTATATCCGCAGCGGCAGGCTGAAGGCGCTCGGTGTCGGCGCGACGAAACGCAATCCGCAGCTGCCGAACGTGCCGACGATGACCGAAGCGGGTGTTCCGGGCTTCGTGACCTATATCTGGTGGGGCGTGTTCGCGCCGCTCAAGACGCCGCCGGACATCATCAAGCGCATGCACGACGAAATCGCCGCGCTGCAGGACACGCCTGAAGTCGTGAAGCGGCTCGAAGAGCAGGGCGCGATGCCGGTCAAGCAGAGCTCCGCGGAATTCGGTAAATACATGCAGGACGAAGCCGCGCGCTGGCAGATGGTGATCGATAAGGCGGGGATAAAAGGCGAGTAGCGATACTGTTATAGCGACCCGGCAGCGAAGACGTGTTCACGCGGCTGGAAGACGCCGGCCCGCGCGGCAATACACAAATGACGCTGGAAAAGAACGACCTTGAGATTCCCGCGGCACTCGAGCGCGGATGCGCGAGTGGCACGTTTGCTGACTGCCGGCGGCGTTTCCCGCCTTGACACGTTGCGCGACGGGAGGACGAGTAAAAAACTCAGCCCCCGTTGGAAGGCTGTCGGGCAGTACGACTTGAGCGCCCAGACCGGAGTCAGCCGAACGCTCCATTCTGCGGGTGTGTACGGTGGGAGCACTCGCGAAGATCAAGGCGCGCACCAGACTTGTGAGTAGCCAGACAGCCCAGACGATCACGACGATCAATAGCAGACCGGAGACGGCTGGCGGAGGAACAAGCAAGGCCACGATGCTGATTAGCACCATGACGAGCGTCACCTGTCCGAACCATTTCACGTAGAACATCGTAGCTCCGCCGGTCGCATCAGACATTAGGGTACGCTGGCGCTGTCGCGGCAGTGATCGAAACGCTCACGCCCCAACAACAAAATTCCGGACGACCTGTGCGGTCTGTCGAGTATTACTATTACATTACATCCGTTCGTGTATGAGCACGGGGAGCGGAGGCGGACGCCGGCCGCCGTTACTGAGCACACGCATGCAAACAACGCTTGCTATTAGGACCACCGGTCCGGGTCTCTATGAGTTTACGAACGACGTTGTCCGGTTCGTTCGCGAAAGCGGCGTGCGGGAGGGGCTGCTCACGCTTTTCGTGCAACACACTTCCTGCTCGCTGTGTGTGCAGGAGAATGCAGACCCTGACGTGCGGCGCGACCTCGAGGAATTTTTTCGGCGACTTGTCCCTTCGTCTGACGCGCCCTCGATGCGCTGGATAACCCACACTACGGAAGGCCCGGACGATATGCCAGCACACATCAAAGCTGCGCTGACCGCGGTTTCGCTCTCGATTCCCGTGACCGCGGGACGCCCAGCTCTCGGGCAATGGCAGGGAATCTATCTGTTCGAACACCGCAATGACGCACACACGCGTCGCGTGGTGGCGCACATCAGTGCCTGAGGCATACTAAGGAACGTCTGATTAAGCGTGACGTCATGCTGGGGCGGCAGGTTTACCCTGGACGCATGCGCAAAGCGCAGTAGATCCGGGGCCGGCATCCATTGTTAAACTGTCATCACAATAATGGATTCTGGCCCCGGACCGAATTGCTCGCGATAACGTCGAGGGTGTTCTTGACGCCAGAATCACGGCTCGTGCTTTGTCGGCACTTGTTAACGGCACTCCCAGCCTGCCGCGCTCGTTGCAAGTGTGAGTCACTTTTGGAGGAGTCGCACCGTGGTCTACCTCGGATCGTTCACTCGGATTGCATTGTCTTCGCTCATCCTCGCGCTCGGCGTCGGCGTCGCTTCGGCCGCACACGCGCAGCGCTTTCCGACGAAACCCGTGCGACTGATAGTGCCGTTTCCCCCCGGGGGCTCGTCTGACGTGGTCGGTCGCATCGTGGTCGAAGGTGCGCGCGACGTGCTCGGTCAGCCCATCGTTGTCGAGAACGTCGGGGGCGCCGGCGGTAACATCGGGACCGCGCGGGGCGCCAAGGCGCCGCCGGATGGTTATACAGTCGTCGAGTGCACGATCGGAACATGCGCGATCAATCCGAGCATCTACGCGAACACGGGCTACGATCTGCAGAAGGATTTCGCGCCGGTCTTCCTCGTCGGAGGCGTCATGAATGTCTTCACCGTGCACCCATCGTTGCCGGTCAAGACGATCAAGGAATTCGTGGCGCACGCCAAGGCGAATCCCGGGAAGATCGTGATGGCGGTCGGCGGGATCGGAAGCTCGAATCACTTGACCCCCGTGTGGTTCGCGAACATCGCCGATCTGAAGCTGCTCTACGTTCCGTTCAAGGGATCCGGCGATTCGATCACGGCGCTCCTTGGCGGCGAAGTCTTCGCGTTCGTCGATAACGAGCCGTCTATCCTGCCGCATATTCAGTCAGGCCGCATTCGTGCGTTATCGGTCACGGGGCCCAAGCGCTCGAATCACCTGCCTAATGTGCCGACGATGATCGAGTCCGGCTATAAGGACTTCGTGGTTGAGCCGTGGTTTGGATTTCAGGTACCCGCCGGCACTCCGCGAGAGGTCATCCAGACTCTCAACAGCGCTTTCAACACCGCGGTGCAGAACCCGCGAATCCGGAAACGGCTGGAGGAATCGGGCGTACGCGTGGTCGGCGGCCCGCCCGAGCGACTCGCGCAGCAGATCTCGGGCGAATATGCGCGCTGGGCAAAGGTGGTGAAGGCGAACAATATACGGGCGGAATGACGCGTCAGCCCGAAGCCACGTAACGCTTTAGGAGCCGGCGACGCACTTCGCGTTGTACGTCGTCAGCTGCGCAGTCACGCTGCTTCGCATGTCCGTGCAGCGATGCATAGCACAGCGATGCGTTCGAGGCTTTCAAGGCAGCGGATTTAAGCATACGCTGCTGCAATTCGCTCATTCAGTGGCACAGCCGTCGATGCCAGCTTCGCGTATAGAGCTCCTCCAGGCAATGGCCCTCTTCGGCGGCATTCGAGAGGATACGTTGAAGTTCGTCCTGGAGCTGTCGTCCATCGTGTCGGTGGCAGAGGGCGAGTTCTTTTTCCGTGAGGGCGATGAGGCGCAATCCCTGTTCGTCCTGGAGGCCGGACGAGTCGCGGTGCTCAAGAAGTGGAAAGGGCACGATTATCTATTGCGCAATCTGGCGAAGGGCGATTGCTTCGGCGAAATGTCGCTGATGGACATGCGTCACAGGAGCGCTTCGGTCGTGGCAAGCGAACGCTGCGATGCAATCGAGTTGTCCAATGCGAGCCTGTTCAGCGTCTACGAGAAGGACCTCGAGCAGTTCACCCTGATGCAGATGAACATGGGGCGGGAAGTAAGCCGCAGGCTGCGGGACGCCGACGAGCGGCTGTTCCAGGCCAAGCTCGGCGCGACCGATGTCCTCGCCGAATACGTCGTGCGCTCTCATTGAGCCGCGATCAGGCGTTCGCGAAGAACCGCCATCGCTCGTGTAGGACAAATTCGTGAGGACGTGCGGCATCGATATCCGCACAACGCTCATTCTTCTTGCATGCGCTGCAACGGTAACGCACCGCGAGCACCTCCTCGCGTGGTTGTCGATCCGATGCCGGGCGGGTCGCACTTCGATCGCGACCCGCCCCGAAATCATCGGGACATCAGTACTGTCTCAACGCGCACTTCGATCCACGATCGGCCGACTACTTCGGTGCATAGCCGGTAGTGACGGAATTGACGAGGGCGCCATTTACGTAGACGTCGACCGGATCACCGTCCGGTCCCTTCGACAGCCGGTCCAGCTGCTCTTTGGTGTAGTGTACGAGGCATTTCATGCCGCCGTGGACAGCGGCCATCGCTTCGTGATCCAGTTCTTCGGTCTTCGACAGGTCCTTGATCGTCAGGCTCTTCATCGCAGTTCTCCTAAAGTAAGTAAGCAAAAATAGTTGGACTTCACGTCGAGCATGTTGTCGCCGCTCGGTCGCGTCTAGAGCACAGGGTGTGCCAGTCTCGGAGAAGCATCGCGAACCGACACGCAAGTGTCGGATAGATCGGGATGTTTGCTGATGGTCACCGGGCGTTCTCCGGCGGTTCGTGAAGCCTGTGCGGATGCAGAGTGGTGGGCGGTATCGAACAGTGCGCTGCGTTGCTGTTGGATGCAGCCCACCACGCGGCGCAACATCCAAATTGCTCAGAAGCGCCGCACGCGATCGATACGTCACTTGTTTCAGGCACTTACCAATTTATTCGTGGTGCGTGTCCGAGACTGGCACACACCGTGCTCTATGGGTCCGCGAGCACAATTAAACGCTCAACTTGAAATCTCAACCTTTTACTTAATCATTTTTACTTTTAGGAGAACTGCAATGACAA
>JAQGNH010000015.1 GCA_028291945.1 Betaproteobacteria bacterium | reverse complement strand
TTCGACTGCCGGCGTTGCAGGGCTTTTCGACATTGCAACGGGTGAAGGCCTCACGCGCCAGTCCGGCGACTTCGGACAGACTTTGCATGGCTGGGGTTTCGGCGAAGGGATTTATCTCGTCCTGCCGCTGTTCGGCCCATCCAACGTGCGCGATGCAGTCGGTCTCGGCGTCGATTTTTACACTACGGCGCCGGGCCCTTATCTCCCCCATTCGAGCTCGGATGCCGTGATCGCCGTGCGCATCGCCGACGGCGTCGACTTGAGATCCCGCAACATCGACGCGCTGGACGTGATCGAGAAGACCTCGATCGATTTTTACGCGCAGTTGAAGAGTATCGTGCACCAGCGGCGCCAGGTCGACCTGCGTGCAGTGCGGCCGGTGAAAGACGAACCGGGAGAGCGCGATCTCATCGATCCCGGAGCGCCGCCTGCTCAGAAAAGTCCCGACGAGGGCGGACGAAAAGAGGGCAACACCGATGCCGCCTCGAAACCGCCGCCCCTCAGGTGATCGACGCGGAGCCATGACCGGACGCGGCAAGGATCAGCTGCCGGCCAACAGCTTGTCGGAGCGGGCGCGCAGCGTCTTTATGAGCGCGTCCGCGCCGCCGGACTTCAGTATCGCCGCGAACTCCGAACGGCGGGTCGCCAACTCGCTGATCGTTCCGTTCAGATAGACGTCGACGATTTTCCAGTCGCCGCCCGACGATCGCATGAGGTAATTGAGCACGACGGGCGCACCGGTATTCTGAATCAGCCGGGTATTCACGATGCGATCCGCGCCGCGCTCCACGGGCTTGGGGTCGACTTCGAAGCGCTCGCCATCGTAGCCGTCGAAGCGGCTGGCGTAAGTCGCGATGGTCATGCGCGAAAAAGCCGACGTGAGCGCAGCCTGCTGCTCGGGCGTGAGCGAGGTCCAGGTCGGCCCCACTGCAATCCGCGTCATGGCCGGCAGATCGAACGTGTCTGTGATCACCGGAGCGAGCTTCTTGTAGCGGCCTTCGATCCCGAGCCGCTTCGCCTCTTTCATCGTGTCGAGGAGAGTCGAATAAAAGGTCTTCACACGCGCGATCGGATCGCCCGCCTGCGCGAAGGACTGCGGCATCCATAACAACATGATCGCCGCGAGGACGATGAGGCGCACGGCGATCAATGCGCGGGCGAGTCGACCGGATGCATGAGCTCGCGAAACGCGAGCAGCAGGCGCTCCATATCCGCCGGGGTGATGGCGCCCATCGTCGAGATACGAAACAGGTTATCCTTGAACCGTCCCTGTCCGGCGTAGATGATGAAGCCGCGTGCTTTCAACGCGTCGTGCAGCGCATCGTAGTCGAGCGCCGCAGGCACGCGGTACGCGCTCAGCACGACCGAAGTTTCCTGCGCCGGGAGCAGCGGTTCGACACGAAGTTTCAGCAAACCCTCCCGCACGGCGCCCGCAAGTTCTGCGTACAGGCGATGGCGTGCAGGCCAGCCACCCGCGTCGCGGAATTCTTCGAGCGCCCGAGCGAGCGCGTGCATCACATGTACGGGCTGGGTGAATGCCGTGCCCCGCTTGTCCTGTTCGCGGCATGCGTTCGCGAGGTCGAGGTACAGCGTGCGCGGGGCGACACTCGATGATAACAAGGCCTCCCGGAGCGCAATGACGAACGAGACGCCCGGCGCGCCATGCAGGCATTTATTAGCCGTTCCTGCGCACGCTGCAATACCCCACTTTTCAAAATCGAGCGCCTCGGCGCCAAAGCTGCTGACACCGTCGACGAGCAGTTGCGCGCCGCTGCGTCTGCATATTTCGCCGAGTTGCGCGAGCTCATTGAGGCGCCCCGTCGTGGTTTCGTGATGCACCACTGCGACGTGCGTGATAGCGCGTTCCCGCTCGAGCGCTTGTGTGACTGCCTTCAAATCGAGCGCAGCGCCCCAGGCGTGCGGCACGGTGACGCATGCTATTCCATGCACGCTCGCCATGCGAGTCATGCGCTCGCCGTACACGCCGTTCTCGATGACGAGCAGGGTACTCTTCTGTGGCGTGAGGCTCGCGAGCATCGCCTCCACCCCCGCAGTGCCGGACCCCGCGAGCAGCACTGCCGCCCAATGCTCCTGTGCCAGGCCATATACGTCGAGCAGGCCGCGCCTGATCGTGTCCTGAAGATCGCTGAACTCCGGCTCGCGATGGCAGAGATCGGGCCCGGCGAGTGCCCGTCGCACGCCATCGCTCAAGTTCACGGGACCCGGATTGAGCAGAATCATGATGGAAATCCGTTTGGCGAGATTGACCCTGTGCCGATGTGAGCCATCAGCCGGCGACTCACCGCGTGAGGAGAGAGCGTCGGGCGCGGCAGGTTGTCCGCCGTGCCCGGCCGGATCCGCAGCCGCACGAAGCGCGGCCCGGCGGCGGCGTTGGCTTTCAGCACGTCATCGAGGCACCGCAGCTCATCGCCCTCAACCGCCATCGCATAGCCGCACCCGGCGGCCACTGTCGCGAACGAGACGCCCGCCGAGACCGTCGATTGGCCTCCCGTCGAGTCGTGCACTTCGTTGTCGAGCACGACATGCACTAAGTTCGATCCGCCGTAAGCGCCTATAGTCGCGAAGTTGCCCATGCGCATGAGCGCTGCGCCGTCACCGTCGATCACCACGACTTTCAAGTCCGGGCGCACCATGGAAAGCCCCAGCCCGAGCGAAGACGCGCAGCCCATCGAGCCCACGACGTAAAAGTGATTCGCGCGGTCGGACAGCGCGAAAAGCTCGCGCCCGGTGTAGCCGGTTGTGGCAACGACGATGCTGTTGTGCTCGGGCGTGAGCTCGATCACGCGGCGCAGCGCCTCGATCCGCGAGTGCCGCGTTTCAGGCTCACGCGTACGCTCGGTCACGGGTTTCGCATGGCTGCGAAGCGGCACGGCGCGCTTGCCGGCCGCCAATGCGTGGGGCGCGATCGTACCCTTGCGCATCACGAACGCGTAGGGCCGCTCTTCCCGCTCTAAGTGTGCTTGAGCGCGTTCGAGCGCGGATCCCACGGCCCCGGATTCACTTGGAAAGTATTCCCACGGCACGCTTAGCTGCTCGAGCAGTCCGCCGGTGATGGTACCCATCAGCTCGTGCTGCGGCTCGTCCTCGTGCGCCGGGTCGCCGCGCAGCGTGACTATCAGCAGCGCGGGAA
>JAQGNH010000059.1 GCA_028291945.1 Betaproteobacteria bacterium | reverse complement strand
GTCGCAAAGAAAACCGCCAAGCCGATGGCGAGCAACGTCTGGGAGAGGTACAGATCGTGAGGGCGCGTCAACGCTGTCGCGTCGGAATCCATCCAGGCTGCTGCGATGATCAGACTGACCGCTAGCAGGCTCAGCAGGTTGGCTCTACCGAGCGCGGCAGCGGCGATCGCGATCAGAAAGCCCGCGACGATGCCAGCCAGGACGAGCAGAAACAGCTCGTGCATCTGGTCGTTGTTGAACCCTAGGACCGTCATCAGCCCGACGACGCCGTTCGTCTGCTCGGCGAGCACGATGCGAAACAGCAGCACGGCGACCACGAAGCGCACCATGAACGCGCTGCTGAGCCATGCAAGATTGAGCATCGGGTGCTTACGGTGCAGGTCGACCAGCACGTAAAGTCCAATGCATGCGATTGCGCCAGCGAGGCAAACGCCCAGCCACTCGGAATCCGTCCACCAGCGCAATCGTCCCTGGCTCACCACCACGCAAAGCAGCCCGATTCCGGCCGCATAAAGCGGAAACGCGATCAGGTCACCGATCGAGAAGGCTTTCTGTGTGGGCTGTGGCGCAAGGTGTACTGCATTGACGATGGCGAAACTCAATGCTGCGCACGCCACGTCCAGCATGAACAATCCATGCCATTGCCCGTATTGCAGCAGATCCTCCGACACGATGCGCGACAGCGGTGAGCCCAATTGGATCGTCGCGAACCCCAGCAGAGCGCCTACCGCGGTCAGCCGTTTGGGAAACGCTTCCATCATGTAGAGGACGGCGAGGGCGCTGAGTGGAGCGGCCGCCACGCCGAGCGCAGCACGGGCCGCGATTGCGGAGCCAACGGTCTGCGTCAAGACATGCAGTCCGCTCATCACGAGAAAGAACGCGATCCCGAGATTGGCGAATGTTCGCAGCCCGAAATGAATGCGAAACTTAGTCAGGAGCAGAATGGAGGAGAGGGCGGTGGCGAAGTACGCGCTCGTGAGCCAGCTCGCTTCGGCGGCGCTTGCGCCCAGCGATCCCTGGATCGCAGAGAGATTGGAGCTCACCAGGTAGAGACCGAGGCTTTGCGACAGGCCGAGAAGCACCGAAGCAGCGGCGCACGCTACACCATGGCGCACGCGATGGTCAGG
Organism: Betaproteobacteria bacterium; assembly: GCA_028291945.1. Classification (GTDB taxonomy): domain Bacteria; phylum Pseudomonadota; class Gammaproteobacteria; order Burkholderiales; family SG8-41; genus JAQGMV01. Next base: position 2,811 of record JAQGNH010000059.1, on the reverse strand, counting down.
CTCTAACGGTTGCACGGTCGCCAATATGATCCCCTCGAACCCGCCAGCCGGCACATCGATCGCGCCGGCTGTTGCGGCTACGGCAGCGAGAAGATCATGATCGCCGACGTACCGCTTCCGCCGAAAAATCCGGATACGACGCCAGAAGTCGTCGCCACGTACTGCTTGCCATTGACCTCGTAGCTGATGACGCCGCCGCCGATCGAACCGCCGGTATTGAAGCGGTACAGCGTCTTGCCGGTGCTCGCATCGATCGCAAGAAAGTCATTGTTGAGATCGCCGGTGAACAGCATCCCGCCCGAGGTGACGGTCACACCGGCTACGAGCGGCGTCGGCCACTGCTGTCGCCAGCGGATTTTCCCTGTGGCCGCATCGAGCGCCTGCAGCCAGCCTTTCGCCTGCTCCCGCGGATCCGGCGTAACAGCACCGCCGTAATAGTGAGCGTTCTCCGCAAACTGCGGTGCTTTATCAGACTTCGTGAACGTGCCGCACCAGTCTACGGTCGCGACATACAGTGTCTTGGTGGCAGGGCTGTAGGCGGGACCGTTCCACTCCATGCCGCCGAGCAGGCCCGGGCAACCGTGGGCGCCGGCGACGGTCGGGACTGCCTCGAAATTGGTGCGCGTTGTGATCGCTACCTCGTAGAGCACTTCATGGCTGTCGCGATCCAGCATGCGCAGTAAACCGTCTTTGCCCGACACTGTCAGCAGCTTGCGCGGCTTGCCTTTGACCGTCGCGCTGAAGATCGGGCTCACCTGACTCAAATCACGATCATTCGCGTCGTTCGGACCGAATTGTTTGTACCAGAGCAGCTTGCCGCTTTTGATATCCAGCGCGACTGCCGAATTGGTGTACAGGTTCGAGCCCGGACGCACGTCGGGATAGAAATCCGGAGATGGATTGCCGACCGGCACGTAGAGGACGCCCTTGGTCACATCCAGAGACAGTGGTGTCCACAGACTGCCGCCGCCATGGTCGCGCGCCTTGGGATCCTTCCAGGTTTCAGCGCCCGGCTCATTCGCCTCGGGAATGAGATTGAAGCGCCAGACCTGTTCGCCGGTCGCGAGCTTGAAAGCGCCGATCCAGTTCTTTGCGCCCCAGTCTGCGCCGGCGGGACCGTAAATCACCAGATCCTCGTAAATCAGCGGCGGCATGCTGAGGTACTGGCTCGACTTCGCGTCGGCGATTTTCTGGCTCCAGAGCAGCGTGCCCTTCGCCATATCCACTGCGATCAGATAGCCGTCGGCCGTGCCGCGCACGATTCGACCATCCTTGATCGCAACGCCGCGATTGGTGGGAGATAACGCGGCTCCTTTGCCGTCCCAGTTATAGGTCCAGCGTTCGCGACATGTCGCGGCGTCGATCGCGACGATGGCCTTGTCGATCGTCAGATACATCACGCCTTTGTAAACCAGTGGATTTGTCTGAGTTGAGCCGGCATTGTTCGATCGGTAGATGCACGCGGCGCGCAGTTGTCCTGCGTTCTTTGGCGTGATCTGGCGCAGATCGACAAATCGCTGTCCCGTGTAGTCCTTGCTCGCGTAGAGCCAGCTCTGCGCGTCTTGTGCCGCTCGCAGCAGCTCGGCCTGTGTCGGTCCGCCTGCCACAACGGGCGTTGCGGCATGCGCATCCGGGCCTGCTGCGGTTGCGTGTCCCAAAGTGTCCAGGTACGCGAACACGTTTGCGCGGTCCGCGGCATTCGGCAATGCAACCGACATCGACGTACCCGGCACGAGCTTTGTCGAAGAGGTGAGAAAGATGTCCAGCGTTTTCTCGTCCCAGGTCAATCCCGCCTGCGCCATCGCGGGCGAGTAGTTGAAGCCGGCGAGATTTCCCGCCTTTCTGCCGACGACACGGGCCAATGAGGGGCCGAAGCCGTTCTTGCCTGCCTCGATCGTGTGGCATGACGAGCACTGGTTCGCGAACACCGTCTTGCCTGCGGCGGCATCGCCGGCTGCGCTTGCCTTGGTAAACATGAAGCACGTCATGACCAGCATGAGTGCTGCCACGACGGCGCTAACGGGTAAGTGGAAGCGCATACGCACTGCCTTTGCTCCGTCGCTGGCGAAGCTGCCCGCGAAACCACGATCTTCGACTGGAGCTGTTCTGTAATGGGCTGACATGGCCGCCTCCTGTTGAACCAGCCCCGATTGTCGAGGGTGGGCTTGGTACATATGTGTCAGCCTATGATTGGCCGTTATCAGGGGTCGCACGCGTGTATCAGCTGCAATACGCCATGGTCATAGGCATTGCGAACAACCGCAGCTCGTGAGTTGTTGGCGAAAACTTGGGAGTTCGGACGAAAAGTGCCGGTGGCGCACAGTGCGAATCTCGTGCGCACCGAGCCGTGGTTATCAGTCCGCGGTTCTGAAGAGCCCTACCATCGAAGCGCGCTCAGTTCGTTCCTGCACGCATCGCTGAACTCTTTCAATGGATCACTACTCGTGTCAACACGGAGTGTTCGCAACTCGGCAGTCGTCACATTGGGTCCAAAATAGAGCTCTAAAATACGCTTGATGACTTGTGCTGCCGCAGCGACGACCAAATCTGACGATCCAAGCCTGATGCGATTTTCCAATGCATAAACCCTGACGAGGGTTTCGGGTTTCTCGAGCGTGTGGTCCAAAGCGTCGATGATGAGCTTGGAACATTCCGAGATGAATTCGCCGTAAAGAGCTTCTCTTTTTTGAATTTCGCTGCGCACTGACTCGCGCCGTCCCAGCGTTGTTTGACTGAACCACGCCGACGCGATGGATGCAGATCCGCCTACAATCGACCCGAGCACTGCCGAAAGAGCACTGAGTACCGCTG
>JAQGNH010000546.1 GCA_028291945.1 Betaproteobacteria bacterium | reverse complement strand
GGAATGCGGGCGCCGGTGTGCAACCAGACCGCACGAAGGCGGACTTCCTGCAAACGCCTGGCAGCGAAATCGGCTTCAAAGGCGAAGAACGGCTCGGCGGCGGCCTGTCAGCCTGGTACCAGTGCACCTCGACCGCAGACCCGCGCGGTCAGTCGCAGAATGGTTTCTGCAGCCGTAACAGCGCGCTCGGCCTGAAAGGCGCGTTCGGTAACTTCTTCATCGGAAACTGGGACACACCGTTCAAGCGCACGATCAGTCCGAATGCGGTCGGTGGTAACGACACTGGAATCTGGGGCACCGCGTTTCTGCTGACGGGCGATTCGACGACTACCGGTGTCGGCGCGAACCGCGCGGCCTTCAAGCGCCGCCAGAACAACAGCATCAACTATGACAGCCCCAACTTCGGCGGCTTCCAGGTGATGGCGTCGTTCACTTCGGCGCAAACGTCGACAGGGACGCTGGACAACCAGACGAACAACAAGCCGCGTGTGTGGTCGCTCGGCCTGCAATACAGCGCCGGCCCGCTGTATATTTCGGGCGGTTACGAGGAACACAGACAGTATGCAGGCGCAGGCGGTCCGGACGGCAGCAAGGACAGGGGCTGGCACGCTGGCGCGGCATACACCTGGGGTCCAGTGCGCGTAGGCGGTCTGTACACACAGCAGAAGTTCGACGTGCCAGGCGGCGAGGTCAAAGCGAAGGCGTGGCACGTGGGCGTCGACTGGAAGATCGCCGGTCCGCACGGGTTAAGGGCTGCTTACACGCAGGCTGGTGATATGAGCGGTGTGGCCGGTGTTCTGATCGGTACTGGGAGTGGTTCAGGGTATCGTCCGGCGCCAACGCCAGGAGTGGGTACCGGGGCGAAGCTGTATCAAATCCGGTATGTGTACACGTTCTCGAAGCGCACCGAGTTCAACGTTGGTTACGTCAGGTTGACCAACGACAATGGCGCCGCTTACAACCTGGGTGGCCTCAATGGCGCGCATGCACCCGGTGAGAACCAAAGTGCTGTCGCGTTCTCCATGCGTCACACGTTCTAATCTCGATGCTCTTCGCAAAACGGGCGCTTCGGCGCCCGTTTTTGCGTGGTGAAGCAGTGTCGCACTTACGACGATGAGGTTTGCTTTTTTGCCCCTAACGTAGTTTGCGTCGAAGTTGAGGTCTACTCCGGAACGAGCCAGTCCACTTGCGAGTGTCCCTCGCCGCTGACGACGAGCTTTTTCGCAAGCCACTCCACGATTGGGTGCGCTTCTTTATCGAACCGCCAAGGCGGATTCACCACCAGCATGCCGCACCCGGGAATGATTGCAGTTTCGTCCCGCTCTCTTACTGTGATCTCCAGCCTCAGCACTTTCCGGATGCCCGAGCGTTGGATATCCGCCGCGAAGTCGCGCATCGGCGCGGGCTCCATGATGGGGTACCACACCGCGTACATGCCCGTAGACCAGCGCGCGTGAGCTTCCTTCAGCGCCTTCACGATCCGATCAAATTCGCGCGTGCGGTCGAAGGAGGAATCGACTAGCACCAGGCCGCGACGCTCAGGAGGGGGAAGATAGGCCTTCAGTGCCTGATACGCATCCATCAACTGCACCGCGACGCGGCGCTCATGCTCGAAGACAGCTTTCAGCTCAGCATAATCGACCTTGTTGAGCTCCACGAGCACCATCCGATCGTCTCCGCGCATAAACTGCCGGGCGATGAGTGGCGATCCCGGATACCAGCGTAGCGTCCCGTGCGGGTTCAACGCTCGAACGCTGTCGAGATATGGCTCGAGCTCGGGCGGCGCGTCCTTCGCGCGCCAAACGCGCGCGATGCCGTTCTCGTATTCCCGCGCTTTTTGTGCCCACGGATGCGTGAGATCGTAGCGCCCGATGCCGGCGTGTGTATCGAGATAGACGTAAGGCTTTTCTTTAACCGAAACGCCACTCAGCAGACGTGTGAGCAGCGCGTGCTTGAAAACGTCGGCGAAATTGCCCGCGTGAAAAATGTGACGATACGAAAGCATGTCTGGAATAATATCCGTTTGGTGTCAAAGTGCCCGAGAAAAGAGGGCTCTCACCCCAGAGGAGGTTCACCCGGTGGGCGACGACTCGGCAACTGCGACCTACGAAGTGTTTGCCCTGAAGTACGCCGAGCGCGACGCGCGCAGGCCCGACAACTTCGTGGGCGGCGATCCGCACGACGCGCCGATGCCCATGGACTACTTCATTTGGCTCATTCGTAACGACGAGCGGCTGGTGCTGGTCGACACCGGCTTCGACGCGCCCATGGCGGTGAAACGTGGCCGTCGACTCCTGCGCACACCGCGTGAGGCCTTGCGCCTGATCGGCGTAGAGGCCAACGATGTGCGCACCGTCCTCATCACGCACCTGCACAACGATCACGTCGGCACGTTCTTCGATTTCCCGAATGCGATCTTTCATCTACAGGACAGCGAAATGGCGTACGTGACCGGCCGGCACATGATGCACGAGCGTTTACGGCGCCCGTACGAGCCGGATCATGTCGCAGGCGTGATCCGCATGGTATTCAAGGACCGCGTGGTCTTTCACGATGGAGACGGCACCATCGCGCCGGGCGTCAGCGTGCATCACATCGGTGGCCACACCGCGGGCCTGCAGTGCGTGCGCGTCATGACTAAACGCGGCTGGGTCGTGCTCGCCTCGGATGCGAGCCATTATTACGAGCACATCGAGCGCAAGACGTGCTTCACGGTGACCTTCCATATCGGGGAGGTGCTGGAGGGCTACAATAAGCAGCGCCGCCTCGCTGCATCACCCGCGCATATCGTTCCGGGACACGATCCATTGGTGCTCAAGCGCTATCCGGCGATCAGACCCGAGCTCGAAGGAATTGTGGTGCGTCTCGACGCACCGCCGCTTCAATAAGCCTCAGGAGGAAAACGCAATGACGAGGGACGCCAGAACGTCTGGCATCAAAGCGCTCGCGTGCGCCGCATTTGTTCTGCTTGCTTTTGGTGTGCACGCGCAAACCTATCCAGCCAAGCCCATCAGGCTGGTTGTGGGTTTCCCGCCAGGCGGCTCGAATGACATCGTCGCGCGCCTGATCACGCCGAAGCTCACCCAGATACTCGGTGTGCAGGTAATCGTCGATAACCGCCCGGGTGCGAACGCAACGATCGGTACCGATTACGTCGCCAAATCGCCGCCTGACGGTTACACGGTCACCTTGGGCAGCGCGAGCCCGCTCGCGATCAGCCCCTTCACGTACCCGAACATACCGTACGACACGTTGCGCGATTTCAGTGCGATCACGACGGTCGCGAGCACACCTGAAATGATCGCCATCCATCCGTCGATACCGGCCCGCGATCTGGCCGAGCTGATCACTCTTGCGAAAGCGCAACCGGGCAAGCTCAATTTCGCCTCGTCCGGCAACGGCGGGCTTCCTCATCTGGCGATCGAGTTGTTCAAGAAGTTGGGCAAAGTAAACGTCGTGCATGTGCCTTACAAAGGCGCGGGGCCTGCTCTTACGGATCTGCTGGGTGGGCACGTGCATGCGATGATCGTCGACCTGCCCGTGCTCTATCCTCACGTGAAGAGTGGCAAGCTGCGCGGTATCGCAGTGACCGCCGAGCGTCGCGCTGCGCTGCTTCCCGATCTGCAAACCGCGCCCGAGCAGGGCATGAAAGGCCTGGTCGCGGTGAACTGGTTCGCCATCATGGCCCCGGCGAAGACACCCAAGCCCGTAATCGACAAACTCTATAGCGCGATCACGCA
>JAQGNH010000504.1 GCA_028291945.1 Betaproteobacteria bacterium | reverse complement strand
AGCACGACCTTGAGCTTGCGCGGATCCACGCCGGCTGCCTTGGCCACGAGTGAAATCGCGATGTGATTGGCATTGCCGCGGCTCGTCCCGAACGCAAACGTCACCGACTCGGGATTCTTTTGCAGGCGCTCGATCATGTCCTTCCCGTTTTTGATCGGCCCGTCTGCGTTTGCTGCGAAGCCGATGTACTCGCCATACAGAATCGCGACCGGCGTCAGGTCAGCATGGCTGTAGGGGCTCAAGCCAAGTATGTGGTTGGTCAACATCGTCGCGGTGGCGATCGCGAGGTAGTGCCCGTCGCCGCCGAACTGGCTGAGATAAGCGTACGCGAGATTGCCGCCGCCGCCCGGCTTGTTGACGATGTTGATCGGCGTTGAAACCGAGCCCGTGTCCTGCAATATCTTCTGCATCACGCGCACCGTTCGGTCCTGCCCGCCGCCCGGACTGTCAGGCACGATCAATTCAACAGCTTTCTCAGGCTTCCACGCCGGCGCCGCAGCGCCAGCACTCAACGCTGCAGTAACAGCCGCAGCCGATACGAGTGTGCGAAGGAACGTCGACGACACAAATGCTAAAATGGACTTGAGGCCGGGCATTTGCATTTCCTCATCGTATTAGTAGCGAAGCGAGTGCGAGCGCTCTAAGTGTAGCGACCTATTTTCCGAAGTCGGCTCCGGCGCGAGCGTCATGTAACGATGAAGATGTCCGCCGCGTTGAGCGAATACTTCGATCGTATAGGATTCAGCTCTCGAAACATGCATCAATAATAAGAATATGAATCTCGTTTCCGTGCGTCTCGCGCTCGTGTGCATAGCGCTGGCTGCCTACGCGATGCTGTCTCCTTCGGTCGGCGCCCAAACCCCGTATCCGACGAAGTCAATCCGGATCATCGATCCGTTTCCGCCCGGCGGAGCCACCGATTTCCTGGACCGGATCGTCGCGCAAAAGCTGAGCGAGCGCTTTCAGCAAGCTGTGATCGTCGACAATCGCCCTGGAGCGGGTGGAAATCTGGGCGCCGAGATCGCAGCGCGCGCAACCCCGGACGGCTACACGCTGCACATGAATGTCCCGGGGGGCATGGCATCGGGCCGCGTGCTGACTCCGGGTCTCGCGTACGACGTCTCGAAAGATTTTGCCTACATCACGCTCGTCGCGGCGGGGACGTTCGTACTGGTCTCGCATCCGGCGCTTCCGGTGAAGTCGGTGTCCGAGCTGGTTGCGATGGCCAAGGCAAAGCCCGATCAGCTGCGCTACGGCTCGTCGGGCATCGGCAGTCCGCCACACCTCGCCTTCGAGCTCCTGAAACTGCGCACGGGCACGAAAATCCTTCACGTTCCCTACAAGGGTGCGGGTCCGCTCATCACGGGATTGGCAGGCGGCGAAGTACTGCTCGGTTTTTCGAGCCCGGCGGGCGCATCGGCGCTGGTCAAGTCCGGCAGGCTCAACGCTATTGCAGTGAGCAGCGCGAAACGCGCCAAATCGCTGCCGAACGTGCCAACAGTTGCAGAATCGGGCTTCCCCGATTTCGATGTCACACCGTGGTACGGCTACATGGCGCCGGCCGGAACACCGAAGCACATCGTGCAGGTGCTGAATACGGACATCGGCAGGATCCTCGAGATGCCGGACGTGCAGGCCGCGTTCCTCACGCAGGGACTCGAAGCGACGCGCAGCACGCCCGAGCGCATGCGTCAGATCATGCTCGAAGAGCTCGTGCGCTGGACGAAGGTGATCAAGGACGCGAACATCACGGCCGAGTGACGCAGATGCGCGAAGTTCTGCATGCGCGTTCATGGACGAAGCCACGGCAGGCACGGCCTCGTGCTTGTCGTCGGAGCTACGTCGTCAGATTCCTCACGACCTCATCCACGTAGCGCAACGTAAGCTCGCGCATCTGGTCGCGTGTCAGATTGCTGATCGGATGCGGCAGCTCGACGAACGGATGGCCGTCGAAGCCTTTGCTGCGGAACTGATGGACCGCCGCGTTCTTGAACACACCGGTGAGAACCAGGGTCGCCGGGATTCCGCGTTTTTCAAACTCGACTGTGTCGTGCACACTGCACAACGTGCAGGACCCTCACCCCCCGACGGCGGCGATCGCCACCTGCACCTTCTTCGCCATGTCGTCGATGATGTCGGTAGCGGCCGGCTTCGAGTAGTACTGCTTACGCCGCATGATGACCTCGGCGACACCGTACTTCTCGCGCAATGCCTGTCCGATGGTCTCCAGAATTACGTCTGCCTGCTCCTTCGTATTGTCGAGGAGACCCACCACTTTGCCGGCCAGGTCCATCGGGCGCGGCGCCTTCGGCAGTGCGGTCTTCGCGCCACCGCGCGTTGGATCGATAAAGGGGAGTTCGTTAGCCATGATTCTGGATCCTGTGGTGTGTTGTTCCTGGGTTCGGGGCTGGGCGGGTTGAGTCTCAAACGTCATAGGTGCCGTGGACCGCGCGGCTTGAATCATTCCAGCCGTGGCATACCGCCGTGATCGGTCCCATCCCGCCGGCGACAAGCAGGTGCAGCCGGTCTGGGTCTTTCACGGCTTTGATCGGTTGCGCATCGTCGTCCGGATCGATGCCGAGGGCCTGCGCGCGCTCCGGGCGCCAGTTGCCGCCGCGTTTCAAATTGGACTGTGGACGCTCGGCCAGTTCCCACAGGCGCTTCTGCACGTCGGAGCGCTTCATTCCAGCCTCCGCGCACAGCCGCGCGTGCTGCGGCGTCATCGCGACGACTACGTCGGAGTTGAACCACATGTTCCAGGAGCCTGCGGAAGTCATCGAGTCGGCGATACCTCGCAGCAGCCGTTCGGGCTCGGTGCTGACATCGTCGAAATGAAGTCGCGGACTCTCGACCATGGCGCTCGTGATCACGTTATCGTCCGACGCATAACCGCGCGAGGCGGCGAGCGTTTCCCATGGGGTGCGCTCCATGTTTTCCGTCAGGCACGCCGTGTAGCGTATCGGTGAAGCGAATACCGTTGCTGAGGCTTTGCCCGCAAGACCGGCACCGAGGTTCATGAGCAACAGCCGGATCGCACGTCCGATTGTGGCGTTCGCTCGGAATCCAGGCCCGAAGCAGCCATTGCCGCCATGCAGTCCTATTTTCTGCGCATGCGGTCCGTTGACGATCATGAGCGGCGCGACGCCGTGCATCGTGCACTGTACGCCGCCCATGTTGAATTCCTCGCGCAGGATGAGGCGCAGGCCGCCGATGACGACCGGAAGGTACTCCGGCTTGCACCCGGCCATCAACGCATGTATCGCCACATCGCGTACGTTCGCGACTTCGCCTGCCGGCGGCACGTTGCCGATCACCTCTTGCGGATCGCAGCGCGTTCCTTGCAGCATCCAGCGCACACGCTCTTCGGTCGGCGTGACGACTGGAAAGCCGTCCGACCATTCCTTCTCGAGAAAAAACTGAAACTCGTCCACGACAGTGCTCACGTTTAACTGCCTCCTTCGATACTCGATTTGTGTCCGAGTGTCATACCGCAACGCGCTCAAATTCAAAATAGATTCCGAATCTGCGTCCTTGTCGACTTGTCCGGAATGACGACATTTCTGTATCGGAACTCGCCAAGCTGCATATCAATAGGTCCGCATCATCCGCTGAATCTCCGCAGGGTCGCTCGTGCGCGTCAGCGCGAGCATCAGTAGTATGCGAGCCTTGCGAGGCTGCAGATTATCGGCAACGATGAACCCGCGCTCGAGAAAGCCACGCCGCCCCATGACACGCCCGCTGCCGGCTTGACTCGAAACGACGACCGGCACGCCGGAGCACGCAAGTTCGGCCGCCGCATCGATGAACGCACGCGGCCCGCCGCCGCTGCCGAGACCCGCCGCGATGAGTCCCTTGCAGCCAGCTTCAGCGAACGCGTGTATGGCAGTGCCATCCGCACCGGAATACGCAGACGCAACATCGACGCGCGGCAAATTCTCGGTTCGATCGACATCGAACTCGGCGCGATGCGTATGCAGCCGCGTCGGCTCGCGATAGAAAACGACCTCGCCGTCCGAGTCCGCGTAACCGAGGAAACCCAGATCCGCAGATTTGAACGTGTCCAGACGCGAAGTGCTGCCCTTCGTCACGTCGCGCGCGGCCTGGATCTGGTTGTTCAATACGACCAACACACCCCGATTCGCGGCGTCCGGGCTGGCGGCAACGCGAACACAGTCGAGCAGATTGATCTCAGCGTCATTGCTCAGCGCCGTCATCGGCCGCATGGCGCCGGTCAAGACGACCGGTTTCGCCGTCTTGACGGTCAGATTCAGAAAGTACGCGGTCTCTTCCAGCGTCGAGGTGCCGTGTGTGATCGCGATCCCATCAGTGTCGGGCGCCTGTCGGAAGATGTCATTGATGCGCCGGGCGAGCGCTGACCATCGCTCCGGCGACACATCGCCGCCGTACACATTCGCGAACTGTTCCGATCGTACCGTTGCAATGCTCTGAAGCTCAGGCACCCGCGCTAGCATCTCTTCGATCGTGTAATGACGGTCCGCATAGTTGTAATCGATGAAGTCGGTGCGCGACTCCCCGATGCATGAAATGCTGCCGCCGGTTCCTATGACGTGAACTACGGGCCTGTTCATGTCAGTTTGGCTCGATGCCGGCCGCGCGAATCGCTTTGCTCCACTTTGCCACCTCGGCTTGGGCGAACGTGCGAAACGCCTGCGGCGAGCCGCCCGCGACTTCGGCGCCCTGCTGCTCCAGTTGCGCCTGGACGTCACGATTCCTGAGCAGCTGCGCGATGTCACCGTTGAGTTTGTTCACGATCGCCGCACTTGTATGGGCCGGCGCGAGCACGCCGTACCACGTATCGGCCTCGAAGCCCGGGAAACCTGCTTCCGCAATGGTGGGCAGATCAGGCGTGAGCGTAGAGCGCTTGCGGCTTGCCACGGCGATCGCACGGACGCGGTTCGCTTTCATCTGCGAGAGCGCGACCGGCGTCGTCGCCATCATGAGCTGCACTTCTCCCGATAACAGCGCCGTCATGGCCGGACCCGCGCCTTTGTACGGGACATGCACGATGTCGATTCCGGCGACGGTGCAAAACATTTGGGCCGAAAGATGCGACACGCCGCCCGTGCCGGAAGACGAGAAGTTGAGCTTGCCCGGCCTCGCCTTTGCGAGCGCGATGAGGTCCTTGGTCGTTTTCACCGGCAGCGACGGGTGTACGACGAGCACGTTGGGCGCACGCGCGGCGAGTATCACGTGTTCGAAATCGCGGATCGGATCATAGGGAAGCTTTCGATACAGGGCCACGTTCAATGCGTGCGACATCGACACGGTCTGCAACGTGTAGCCATCGGGCACCGCTTTCGCCACGATCTCGGTGCCGACGATTGAACCTGCGCCGGGCCGATTGTCGATCACGACCGGCTGCGGCCACAGTTCCGTGAGCCGCTGGCCGATGATGCGGCCGACCACGTCGGTGCCGCCGCCCGGCGCAAACGCAATCACCATGCGCACCGGCCTGACCGGATAGGACTGCGACGCTGCGCTGAACGCCGCGCCGAACAGCAACAACGGCCACACAGCACGCGCCGCGAGTCTCCTGCCGGACATCATCCTCTTTGCTCCTCGATCGCGCGTGACGGGTGCTTCGTTATCGGATTTCTATCGCTTTCGATACCGCAAGGCTTTGTCCGCCCGCCGTCGGCAGGAACATCGACTTGCCACCAGCCCCTCCGCCGACGATCACCACCAGATCTTCCGGTCTCCCAACGATCGGCACCATCGAGCTGTCATCGTTGCGATCGACGAACTCGGGAAAGCGCGGCCCTTTCGACTTGCCCCTGTTTTTCATAAGACCCCACGGCTGACGGGCACGCTCGAACAGTGCCCGCTGCACGTCCTGTTTGCTCCAGCCTGCCGCAGCGATGTGCTGTGCGTGCTCGATGCCGAGCACCAGAACCGGCGTGCCTTGCGAGTACAGATTGTTGACGCCAAGCGTGGCCATGCACGACGCGAAAGTCCGGATGATTTCGTCGGCATCGGTCTGAATGTTCTCGGTCATGCTGTGCGGCGCTTCGGTGTTGACGAGGGTAACGACGCTGTCGTCTTTGCGATACCCGCGCTCGACGTGCAAGGGCTCCCATGGATTCGCCGCTTCGTACTCGGCAATGCAGTAGGTGTACTTGCCGGGATGGCCCGTCTGCGACGCATCGACTCCAGGACCCGCCCCGCCGATGTTGACGAGTACAAGGCGCAGCGCCCGTCCGATCGTCGCGTTCGCGCGCCAGCCCGGCCCGAAAAGCCCGCGACCGCAGTTGATGCGGAGACGCTCGACGATGGGGCCGTTGACGATCATGAGCGGGGCTCCGGCGTGAGTCGTCGTCTGTCGATGCGACAACCCGTACTGCGGGTCCGATACCGCCTGCAGCGCCGCCACGATGACCGGCAAATACTCGGGCCTGGAACCTGCCATGACCGCGTTGACCGCGATCTGGCGCATCGTCGCCGTTCCCATGCGAGGCGGCACGATGCTGATCACGTCGTCCGCGCCGCGCCACGCCATACCGCCGAGCATTGCCTGGACGCGCTCTTCTGTCGGCGGCACGATCGGCAGCCCATCGGTCCAGCCGCGCTCGTAGAAATAGTCGTTGACCTGATCGAACGCAGCGTTATCGTCGACCAGGTGGGGAAATTCAGATTTCATGCATACACCCGAGTCCTTAGCGCGGCATTACGCCGCGCGGCAGCGGGAACTGTTTTCCTTCGAACTCGGCTGCAAGCACGTCGACGGGCGTCGTCAGCACGCGCGCGCATTCGGCAGCGATGTCCACGCCGCGTTGCTCGATGACGCGCTCATCGCGATCGCCCAGCGGATGCGGCACCACGACGATGGGGAGGCTCACGTGCCCAATGCCTTCACCCACCACCTGTGCGAGCGGCGCAAAAGCAGTGCTGATGACCGTCACGGTCGGAATACCAAGATCTTCGAGTGCGGCCGCGTCACGCGCGGTCCAGGGCGTCGATGAGCCTCAGTGGCCCACGCCGTTGATGACAGCGTCGCACTCGGCCGCCATCTCCTGCGCGTACGGCGAAGGAACGCCGAGATAGCTCTTCTGCCAGAACTTCACGCGGGCGCCGTGATCGCGCTCGAGCACTTGGGCCACGCCTCGCAGCACGACATCGGCGAACTCCTTGCAGTTGTCGAGTATGCCGATACGTGCCCCGCGAATGTTCGTCAGTCGAGGCGCGAGCGTCTTCGATTGCGTGTCAACGGCGCCGGTTGGCAAATAGACGTCTATTCCGCCGATCGTGTGCCTGGGTTCCATAAGCCTTGCTCCTTCAGAATCGTTATGCACGCAGTTCTTTCATCAGCGGCCGTATGCTCGCCGATTGTTCGAGCTCATTCAACAGAACCTTCAGGCGCTGTGTTTTGGCTGTCCCGAATTTGGGCGCAACGAGCCCATCAAATTTGGTTTCGAGCTCGGCACGGCTCATGGGCTCGTGCCAGACCTCTTCCTGATATTGCTTGCCGCCGCGCGTACGTATGATGACGATTGCGTGACGGCCATGCTCCATCCCGCGCCAATCGTCGCGCGGCACGAGCTGAATGCGCTCCTGCATCGCTTCCGACGCGGCGTTCATCGCACCGGCCGGATCGTGCAGCTGGTAGAAATCGAGCTTGCCGGTACTTGCCGCAATGGCACAGACCTTGAGCGCGGATATGGACGCGTGACGTGTGGTCGGCACGCGATGAACGCCGCGCGTCGGCATGTGGATTTCGATGTGCTCGATATCCTGCGGCGCGATGTTGTGCTGCTGCAGTAACCGGAACAGAGCCTGGAGATACGTTTGATTCGGCGAGCCCGCAGAGTAGCGCTTGTGCATCACGTCGCTGATCGCGTAGCGATCGCCGAGTCCCTGCAGCAACTCGCTGCTCGCCTCTGGTTTTCCGAGGTAGGCATCGAACAGCCCGTGCGTCCCGTCGAGGATGTCGAGTGGCGTATGACAGCCTTCGCGCGCGAGCAACGCCGCGGTCACGCCATTGCGGTTCGCGGCTGCGACTTGAAACGTCTTGCCCATGTGCGCAGGATCTCGCGTCATATTGTCCGGTCCGGCAGCCTGATACGTCGCGAGGCATAGGGCCACTTGAAGCGCCTGCGGCTCCAGTCCCAGCAGCACGCCAGCTGCAACTGCCGAGCTTAAATTGGCCGCAATCGCAGTGTGATAGAAGCGGCGGCTCACGTAGTCTCGCTCGCGATAGAAGATCGGCATCAGCCGGCCGCCGAGCTCGTAGCCAAGCGTCACTGCGCGGATCACCTCCTTGCCACTCGCGCCGATCGATTCGCCTACTGCCAGCGCGGTCGGCACAGGCCCGGCAGCGACATGGCCGCCGACCGATGTCGAGTGCACTGGATCGACTTCATCGCCGTGCGCCATGCCGCCATTCGCCATGGCCGCGTTGATGAGAGAGCTCGGATTCGGATGGCCGATAACGGTGCACTCGCCGCGGCCGCCCTGCTGCTCGAGCACCCTGATGATCGCTTCGACTTCCGGAAGACCGGAGCAGGCGATCATGGCTCCGGCCGAATCGAAGATGACGTTGAGCGTTTTATCGATCACTTCTTGCGGCAGCCGGTCGTAGCTCGCGCTGCAGACCCATTCCGACAACCGCTCGGTTACACGATCGCCTGTCATATCATCGCTGCACGTCGAGCTTGATCGTTTTCACGACTTTCGACCACTTCCCGATCTCCGATCTGATGAGCGTGCCGAACTGCTCCGGCGAGCCGCTGCCGGGTTCTGCGCCGCCGCCAATGAACCGCTCGCGCATATCGGCGCGCGCGAGCACTCGATTCACCTCGACATTCAACTTCGTGACGACGCTTTTCGGGACACCGGCCGGTGCAAGGATGCCGCTCCACTGAATCACCTCGTATCCCGGCAAACCCGCCTCGGCGACAGTCGGAATAGTCGGCACGACCGGCGAGCGCTTCGGCGTCGAAACAGCGAGTGCCCTGATACGGCCGCCGTTGATCTGCGGAAGCGCTTCGAGGATGTTCAGGAAGCCGACCTGCACGTGCCCTGCGATCAAATCGATGATCGCCTGTCCCCCACCCTTGTATGGCACGTGCACCATGTCCACCTTCGCCATGCTCTTGAAGAGCTCTCCGGCGAAATGGCTGATTGTGCCTTCGCCGGAGGAGGAGAAATTGAGCTGCGTGCCCGGCGTGCGGGCGTAAGCGATGAGCTCCTTCACCGATTTCGCAGGCACCGAGGGATGCACGGCGAGCACGAGCGGCACGGTGCTCGTGTGCACGACCGGCGTGAAATCGTTGATGGGATCGAAAGGCACTTTGCCGACGAGAGGGTTGATCACGATCGTGCTCGCAGTTGCCATGACCAATGTGTAGCCGTCGGCCGGGGCGCGCGCCGCCATTTCGGTGCCGATCGAGCCTCCCGCGCCCGGCCGATTGTCGACGACGACCGATTGGCCCCACGCTTCGGTCAGCTCCGGCGCGATCATTCTCGCAACGGCCGAGGCCCCACCGCCAGGGGCGAAAGCGGAAATCAAGCGGATCGGTTTCGTCGGATAATGCAAGTCGCCGCCCGGCGCTTTGACTGACGTTTGCGCGAACAGCGCGCCTGCGCTCGCGAGCGCGAACGCCGCGCCGACCGCGATGGTCCACTTCCGTATCACTGTTCCTCCTCGCGCACGTGCGCGCCCGGTCCCTGCATCGGAGGCCGGTGCGTCTCTCACGCGCCGTTTGTTGCGGACTACGTTTATGCCTCGATCTTACGCGTGACGGCGCTCAGGCTGAACGACGTCGGAACAAACTGCGAATGGATGCCGGCCCCGCCTGCGACCACGATATTGATGTGCGACGCATCATCGGCCACGCCAATGTGGTGCGGGTCATCGACCTGCGCGAACCAGCGCGAGCGGCGATGTTTCAATCCTCGCACCGTGCGTTCGGCGAATCGCGACAGTGGAATGCGCGCGTGTTTGAAAACATGCTCGCGGATGCTCTGCTTCGTGTAACCGTCGCGAGCGAGTACGTTCGCGTGCTCCGGTCCGAAAACGATCAACGGTCCGGTCGGGAAAATCACGTTGTTGTGTCCGAGTGCGGTCATGGCGCCGACGAGATGATCCAGGATTTCCGCGCCCGTTTCGCAGCCATACGTGAATACGTTGTGCCCGGCCGAAGCGCCGATCACCGTCACGGTGCTTTCGTCCGCCTTGTAACCGCGCTCCACGTGAAAAGGAGTCCACGGGCTTTCCTGCTCGTTCTCCGCGATGCAGAACGTGAATTTGCCGGGCTGGCCCTGCGTGGACATATCGGTCTCACCGGGCTTGTCCCCACCCGCATTGCGGAGGACGAGCTGCAGCGCGCGGCCGATCGTCGCATTGGCGCGCCAGCCCTGTCCGAAGACGTTGCCGCGCGAGTTCACGTCGAGCTTCTGCGCGATGGGGCCGTTGATGATAATCAGCGGTGTGCCGTTGTTCGTCGCAGTGCGGATGCCATACAGGCGGCACGCGTCATCGAGCATCGCGTCGACGGCCGCAAGCACCACCGGGAAATATTCGGGACGACAGCCCGCCATCACCGCATTGATCGCGATCTTCTCGATCGTCGCCATACGCATGCGCGGCGGAATCGGGCCGATCTCCTCGTCCGCGCCGCGCTGGGTCATAGCCAGCATCGCGCGCACTACGGCATGCGTGGGCGGCACGACGGGCAGACCGTCGGTCCATCCCTGTGCGAAAAAGAACTCCTGCAGCGTGTCCGGCGCATCATCGAGCGCGATCTCGGTCGGTAAGCGCTCCGCCGGTCGCGCACGTTCCATTTCGCGACGCTGCGTCAGCGCAGCGATCAGATCGGACACCACGGCTTCGGCGCGCTCGTACACTGCCGCTCTGGGCACGGTGTGCATCGGGTGCGGAATTTCGATGATCGGGAGGTTGCCCATGCCGCGTCCCGCAGCCTGCGACCGCGCCGCTCGCGAGAACGCGGTGCTGATCACCGTAGCGGTCGGTATGCCCATGCGCTCAAGCGTCACGCCGTCTGCCACCGTCATCGACGTGGACGTGCCGCAGTCGCCGAAACATTGAATGACAGCGTCGTGTCCGGCGAGCCGCTCGAGATCGGCTCTGGTGAGCTCGTCCTTGGGGGCAAGCTTGCGCACCGTGACGCCGGACCGCGCGCCGTATTTCTCTTCCAGCAGCGGCCGAATGCGCGACAGAAACAGGTCCGCGTTGATCTTGCTGTTGTCCACGAAACCGATACTGACGTCCCGCACTTGCGTAAGTTGCGGGGCGAGCGGCGTGTCGGACGTCTCGACGGCGATACACGGGTTCAATACGGTCAGCTTCTGCATGGAGCGTCTCTCCTGAAGGACGCTCATTGTCCCACTGGTGTTCTATGCACTCAATGATTATGATTCGCACAACACCATAACCAAAGTGTTATACCCCATGAGGCTGGAGCAGCTACGCTCGATCGTCGAGATCGTGAGACAGGGCTACAGCGTCTCCCGCGCGGCCGAAGCGCTGAATACGCCGCAACCGGCACTGAGCCGCCAGCTGCGCTCTCTCGAGCGCGAGCTGGGAATCGACCTCTTCATTAGGAATCAGAATCGCCTCCGGGGACTCAGCCAGGCCGGAACCGCGATCTACGAAATCGCGGAACGGGTCCTGCGCGACACCGAAAGCATCACTCATATTGCACGTGATTTTTTCGACGTCAAAAGCGGCAGCCTCACGATCGCCACGACGCACACCCAGGCGCGTTATGCCCTGCCCCCGCTCATCAAGCGGTTCTCGGAGCGCTATCCCGATGTGGAAATCATGATTCGGCAGGGTGGCCCCGGCGAAATCATCGAGCTCGTACGCGGGCGCGAAGCCGATCTGTGCATCGGATCGGAATCACCGGCCGAAGGCAGCGACATCGCGCTATTTGCGTGCTACCCCATGCACCGTATCGTGCTGACGCCCAAGGATCATCCGCTGCTATCGATCAAGCGCATCACACTCGAGACGATTGCCCGCTATCCCATCATTACGTACGACGCACCGTTCATAGGCCGCTCCAGGCTCGTGCGCTCCTTTGCATCCGAAGGTTTGAAGCCCAAAATCGTTTTGAGCGCGATGGACACCGATGTGATCAAGGCCTACGTCGAGCTCGGGCTCGGCATCGCGATCATCGCAAAGCTCGCGTTCGATGC
>JAQGNH010000450.1 GCA_028291945.1 Betaproteobacteria bacterium | reverse complement strand
TCTTCCGGCGCGGCACGTCATCCACACTGTCGGTCCGGTATACCGTGATGGCCGGCACGGAGAACCTGAGCTCCTCGCCTCGTGCTATCGCGCGAGCCTTGCGCTCGCCCGAGAGCACGGCATCCGCTCGGTCGCGTTTCCGGCGATCAGTTGCGGCGCCTATCGTTTTCCGCTCGAGGACGCTGTCGAGATCGCGGTACGCGAATGCGCTGCCGCCGAGGGAGACGCTAATTTCGAGCAGATCATATTTGCGTGCTTCGACTCGCGCATGCTCGAGCTTTATCAGAAGCAGTTGAGCTCGCGATAGCCCATAGATATGCCGGTAATCCACTCGAAACTAAAAACGACTAGTGCCGAGTTCAAGGCATCGGCCGCCGCCATGCGCGAGCGCGTCATCGAACTGGATGAGCGCCTCAGGCGAGCACGTGAGGGCGGTGGTGTGGCAGCCCGTGAACGCCATATCGCACGCGGCAAGTTGCTTCCTCGCGACCGGGTCAATGGCCTGCTCGACCAGGGCACTACCTTGCTGGAGCTGTCACCGCTCGCCGCGTGGGACGTCTACGAGGAAGCAGTTCCTGCGGCGGGTTTGATCACTGGCATCGGCACGGTAAGCGGCCTGCGCTGCATGATCGTCGCGAACGACGCCACGGTAAAGGGAGGCACCTATTTTCCGCTCACGGTGAAGAAGCACTTACGCGCGCAGGAAATCGCTTTCGAAAATCGCCTTCCGTGCATCTATCTCGTTGATTCAGGCGGCGCACATTTGCCGAGCCAGGACGCAGTGTTTCCCGACCGAGACCACTTTGGCCGCATTTTTTACAACCAGGCGAACATGTCTGCATCGGCAGTGCCGCAAATCGCCTGCGTCATGGGTTCATGCACGGCGGGCGGCGCTTACGTGCCTGCGATGTCCGACGAGACGATCATCGTCCGCAATCAGGGCACGATCTTTCTCGCGGGTCCGCCTCTCGTCAAGGCAGCGACAGGCGAAGTGGTCACGGCCGAAGAGCTGGGCGGCGCAGATGTGCACACGCGTATTTCCGGCGTCGCGGACCACATGGCCGATGATGATCGTCACGCGCTCGAGCTCGTCCGAAATATCGTGTCCAATCTCGGCCGCAAACGCTCTGCGCAGAGCGCGGTCGGCGCGCCACCCGCGTACGATGCGGAAGAGATCTATGGCGTCATGCCAGCGAGTCCACGCACTCCATTCGATGTACGCGAAATCATTGCGCGCATCGTCGACGGCAGCGAGCTCGATGAGTTCAAGGCGCGCTACGGTGCGACGCTCGTCTGCGGCTACGCCCGCATCGAGGGACATCTTGTCGGCCTCATCGCAAACAACGGCATTCTGTTCTCGGAATCCGCGCTGAAAGGTACGCATTTCATCGAGGTTTGCTGCCAACGCAACGTGCCGCTCCTGTTTCTGCAAAACATCACCGGCTTTATGGTCGGGCGCAAATACGAAGCGGGCGGCATTGCAAAGGACGGCGCAAAAATGGTGACGGCAGTTGCATGCGCGCGCGTGCCTAAGCTTACCGTGATCATCGGCGGCAGCTTTGGCGCGGGCAATTACGGTATGTGCGGGCGCGCATATGGACCACGATTCCTGTGGAGCTGGCCCAACTCGCGCATCTCGGTGATGGGCGGAGAGCAAGCTGCGAACGTGCTCGCTCAGGTAAAACGTGAGCAACTCGAAAAAAACGGCACACCGTGGTCGCAGGCAGAGGAAGACGCTTACAAGGCGCCTATACTGCAGCAGTATGCCGAGCAGTCGAGCTCATATTACGCCACGGCCCGGCTGTGGGATGACGGCATCATCGATCCCAAAGCGACGCGCGAGACACTTGCAGCTGGACTCGCCATAGCCGCGGAAGCGCCCATCGAGAAAACCGCATTCGGAGTGTTTCGAATGTAGTTCCGCGCGTGACGCGCCGCCGCGAGCGCGTTGTGTTGACAGTGTCCACTGCTTCCGTTTACGTTCTGCCTCCACAAAAGTTTCAAACACTCAGCCTCACGGCCCACTGTTCAGCGTACGAAATGGCCAACAAGCATATGACCGAGAGAGTCCTCACGGGCATCGACGACGACGGTAACGCCACGGTCATGCTGAACCGTCCCGAGGTCCACAATGCTTTCGATCCCGAGATGGTGGAGGCACTCACGAGCGTTTTCGAGAAGCTCGGACGGGACTCGAAAGTGCGCGCAATCGTGCTGGTCGGCGCTGGCGGCAGCTTCTGCGCGGGCGCGGATATCGTGCACATGAAGAAAAGCGCGACCTTCACAAGAAAGCAGAACTACGAAGCGGCACTCAAGTCCGCGCGCATGCTGCATGCGCTTTACACGATGCCCAAGCCCACGATCGCGTGTGTGCGCGGCGCAGTACGGGGCGGCGGCTGCGGCTTGGTGGCAGCGTGCGATATCGCAATCGCGTCTAGAACCGCCACGTTCCGATTGTCTGAAGTGAAGCTCGGCATCATCCCGGCAATGATCAGTCCGTACGTGATCGAGGCGATCGGCAGCCGCATGGCGCGCCGTTACATGCTCACAGGCGAAGAGTTCGATTGCGCCGAAGCGTTCCGGATAGGCCTGGTGCACGACATCGCGGAAGAAGAGTATCTCGACGCAAAAATCGGTGCCCTGCTCGGCCACCTCCATACGAGTGGGCCCAAGGCTGTGGCCGCGATCAAGCAATTGATCCCGGCGAGCGCCCGCGCAGTCATCGACACAAAGCTCATCGCCGAGACCTCCAAGCGCATCGCCGAGATTCGCGCCACGCCCGAAGCTCAGGAAGGTCTCACAGCGTTCCTCGAAAAGCGTAAGCCCACGTGGATCGAGGGGGCGCCGCGGCCGTCGAAGGCCCGAGCGCGCAAGAGGTAAGGCTTTACGTTTGGGCGGGCAGCTGAGTGGCCTTCGCGCCACGCCTTCGTCCATTTGCAAAGCGCGTTAAAATGGCTGTTCTAGCCGGTTCAGCAAAATGAGACCGCGCTTTTCTCCACGCCGGCCAGATGTCGAGGTTTATCGTGCCGTTACCCAACAGGGTCAAAATCGTAGAAGTCGGTCCACGCGACGGTTTGCAGAATGAATCGCAGCCGGTACCCACTGCGGTCAAGATCGAGCTGATCGACCGGCTCACCGATGCAGGTCTGCCGGTGATCGAAGCGACTGCTTTCGTATCGCCGAAGTGGGTTCCGCAGATGGCGGACAACGCGCAAGTGATGGCCGGCATACGCCGCAAGCCTGGCGTTTCATATCCGGTGCTCGTGCCCAATCGCAAGGGTCTCGACGCCGCGATCGCTGCCGGCGCAGAGGAAGTTGCAGTCTTTGGCGCCGCCACTGAAAGCTTTTCGAGGCGCAATACCAATTGCAGCGTCGCTGAAGGACTTGCGCGCTTCTCGGAGGTTTGCAGCGAAGCGATCGCGCGCGGTCTGAAGGTGCGCGGGGACATCTCGGTCTGTCTAGGGTGTCCGTATGAAGGTGAAGTGCCGCCGGAGGCAGTCGTGCGCGTTGCACGCGAGCTCGACGCGATGGGTTGCTACGAAATCACGATCGCCGATACGATAGGCACAGGGACGACGGGCTCTACTCGCAAAGTGATCGAAGCCGTAGCCAAGTACATCCCTGTCGAACGCCTTGCAGGCCATTTTCACGATACGTATGGACAGGGCGTTGCCAACGTCTATGCGGCGCTCGAATGCGGCGTCGCCACTTTCGACAGCTCAGTCGCTGGCCTGGGTGGCTGCCCTTATGCAAAGGGCGCAACGGGTAACGTTGCAACCGAGGATGTGCTTTACATGCTCAACGGACTCGGCATCGCAACCGGAGTCGACATGGACAAGCTCATCGCTGCAGGTGATTTCATTTGCCGCGTGCTCGGTCGTCCTACGCATTCCAGAGCGGCAAAAGCGCTCGCCGCGCGCGCCGCGGCCTGAATCGAAACATAAAGGTATCGCGCGTTCTCCATACCGAGATCGCCGTCTCATTGCCGATTCACCATTTGCCGATTCACCATTTGCCGATTCACTATTTCGCATCCATCATTCCCTAATGCCGCTGACCACGCCCGCGTCTCGCAAGCTCATACACACTCGCGCCATCGAGTGCAAAGGTTACGAACGAGACGATGGTCTGTGGGACATCGAGGCGCAGCTCGTTGATACCAAGACATACGCACATTCCCGACGGCACGGCGGGACCGAGCGTCGTCCGGGAGAGCCCGTGCACCACATGTGGTTGCGGCTTACGATCGACCTCGACTTCCTGATTCATGATGCCGAAGCGCACACCGAAGCCGGTCCTTATCCGATGTGCGGCGACATCACGCCGAATTTCAAGAAGCTCGCCGGTGTAAAAATCGGTCCGGGTTGGCGCCGCGAAATCGCCGCACGGCTTGGAGGTATCAAAGGCTGCACTCACCTTGTGGAGCTGCTCGGGCCGCTCGGCACGACCGCCTATCAGGCCACAGGCCGCGCGCGCGACGCACGCAATGCAGGTAAGCCATCGACGAAGAAGCCCTACCAGCTTGGCTCGTGCCACGTCTACAAG
>JAQGNH010000427.1 GCA_028291945.1 Betaproteobacteria bacterium | reverse complement strand
CTCGAGAGTTTCCTTTGCCAGGTTCGGAAGGAATTCGAGCATCGGGGTAAAGCCCTGCTCCTGCTCGACGATGCGGTGGATGGTCATGTCGTCGACGCTGTATTCGGTGCGCATGGCCTGACTCCCTTAGATTTCTGCCGATTGCCGGAATCGTAGCGCTTTCCTGACACCATGCCACTGCTCCTGTACGATGGTACGTTTCGTCGCCGCTGCTGTGCGCTAAGGAGAGGGCAATGAAGAGACTGTGGTTCGCATTTGCCGCGTTGATGGCCCTGGGCTTCAGCTGCCAGGCGTTTCCACAACCGTTTCCGAACAAGCCGGTCCGCATGCTTATCGGGCCGGCCTCGGGCGGCCCGACCGACGGCATGGCGCGTACCTACGCGTCGAAGATGACCGAGCTCTGGGGCCAGCAGCTCGTGGTCGAAAACCGTCCCGGGGCCGGGAATACGCTGGCCCCGACGATCGCCGCAAAGTCGACACCCGACGGCTATACCATCGTTTATTGCGGCATCTCGGACGCCATCGCCCCGGCGCTCTACAGGAAGCTCTCGTACGATCTCTTCAGGGACTTCGCGCCGCTCTCCCTCATAGGCACGACCGCCAATGTCCTGGTCGTACATCCGTCCGTGCCTGCGAAATCGGTGCAGGAATTCATCGCGTACGCACGCGCGAACTCCGGCAAGATCGATTACGGTTCCACCGGCGTGGGCATTTCTACGCATCTGTCGATGGAGCTGTTCAAAACGATGGCCGGGGTGAACCTGGTACATGTCCCGTACAAGGCGATGACTCTCGCCCTGCCCGATCTGCTGGCGGGGCGCATAACAGTTTTCATGGACAACCTGCCCGGCCAGGTCGATACGATCAGGAGCGGCAAGCTGCGGGGGCTCGGGGTCACGACGTTGAAGCGCAGTCCGCGGCTGCCGGAGATCCCGACCATACATGAGTCCGGGGTACCGGGTTACGAGGTCATGGTGTGGTACGGCGTAATGGCGCCTGCTGCCGTGCCGGTGTCCATACTCAACAAGATTCATGCGGACACAGTGAAGGCGCTCGGCACGGCTGATCTACGACAGCGGCTGGAGCAGCAAGGCATCGACCCCGGATCGTCTGCGACGCGTGAGGATTTTGCCGCGTTCGTCAAGTCCGAAACGGTCAAGTGGGCAAAGGTAGTCAGGGACGCAAATATCCCGACGCAATAGCGACACATCGCCGACATGGCGGAGATGGGCCGCGTGTATCACGAAATCTTTCCGGTCGATCCGCCGGCGCGTACCGCGTGGTCGATGCAGCTGCGATTCGGCAACGGGTGCGAGATCGAGTGCGTGGCGCTCGGGTAGCGTTGATTGGGGGAAGGAAGGTTACGGAGGGAACACGGGCACCCGGCGGGTTGCCCATGCGTGGAAGGTTTCCCTCTGTTCGTGGGGCGGCGAGGCCCGAGCCTTCAGGCGAGCGCCGCCCTTACTCTGCCCCTGAGCCATACCTCCGGATGTAGTTCTCGTGCCGGAACAGGAAATCGGCGCCGACGATGTGATGGTCGAAACCGTCCGGCCTGAAGCGGTAATCCACGAAGCCGACCTCGCGCGCGCCCCAGTGCAGCGTCGTCGGTGGGCCGTTCACGCATGCCGTCGAAGGCGCCCATATGTAGTAGATGCCGTCGAGCGAGAAAGCGCGCGTCTGGTGCTTGTGTCCTGTACTCACCAGAGGCACGCCGTATGTTCTGCAGAGCTCGAGCAGACGGACGCGGCTTTCCGTATCGAGGCAGGACTGGCGCAGTGACGGATCGTCGCAGTCAGGCTCACTGGGGTGATCGAGGAACAGCGGCTTGTGCAGGAAGAGCGCGATCGGCCGCGGGCTCAGCTCGGCGAGCACGCGCTCGAGCCACGTCCACTGCTCGGCTTCAGCGGGCTGGCCGCGCTGCCCATCAACTGGGAATTGAGGCCAACGAATCCCCAGCCCGCGCGCTCGAACGACCAGCGCTCCTCGCCGAAATATTTGAGGAAGCGCCCGCGCCTCACATCGTTCACGCGCTTCGCCATCTTGCCGGAGATCACGTTGTCGCCGATGTCGTGATTGCCCGGCAGGAAACGACACGTCACCGGTAGCGCGCCGATTTGTTCCCTGGCGAACGCGTAATCGGCCTCCTCGTCGGGATCACCCATGATGAGGTCGCCATTGGCGACCACGAGGTCGGGGCGCTCGCGTGCGATCCGGTGCGATACCTTGATCCAGTTATCGAGGTGATGCGCCTGGCCTGCGCCGAGATGAAGGTCGGCGACCTGCGTGAGCCGGAATTCCGCCGTCATGCTTATACGATCGCTTCAACGCGTCACGGTAGCAGTGACGACGATCTCCACGAGCGCGTCACCGGCGAGCGGCGCACCGACGCAGGCGCGCTGCGGCCAGTTCTGCCAGTCGGGGCCTATCCAGTCGTTCCACACGTCGTCCATGGCTGCCTTCTGCGAAAGGTCGGCGAGGAAAATCTGGACCGACAAGAGACCGGTCTTATCAGAACCCGCATCGGCCAGGTTGGCGTCGATCGCCGCGAGCGCAGCCCGCGTCTGCGCCTGGATGTCCACGCCCGGGGCGGTAGCCACCGTGTAGACAACACCGCCATGGCGAACTGTGCGATTGCGCCCTTTGGCGCTTCCCCGCCAGCGTTCGATAGTCATGTTCTGCCCGCTCGCTTTCAGCTATCAGAAGATTAATTGCGGTAGGAGGGATCCCTCGCATCCAGCAGCTTCATCTGCGCCGGCCAGTCGAGATCCCCCAGCCGCCGCCCGCTCCGCCAGTACTGCGCGGCGGTCTTCTCGCAAATCTCCCGCGGCGGCATGCTGTAGGGCTGTCCGGAGCCGAGCACCAGCAACTGCGTTTCGCACGAGCGTACGAGGTGATACATGAGGTGCCACGCCTCGCCGCAGTCCGCGCCCGCGGTCAGCAGCCCGTGGTTACGCATGATCATGCATTTGTGGGGACCCAGGTCCGCGACGATCCGCTCGCGCTCGTCCAGGTCGTCCGCGATGCCCTCGAAGTCGTGATAGCCGATGTGGTTGTAGAACCGCATGGCGGCCTGGTTGAGCGGCAGGAGTCCGCAATCGAGCGCGGAAACGGCCTGGCCCGGCACCGTGTGCGTGTGCAGCACGCAGTGCAGGTCCCGGCGTGCCATGTGGATCGCGCTGTGGATGACGAAACCGGCCCGGTTCACCTTGTAGATCGTCTCATCAAGGATGTTGCCGTCCACGTCGATCTTGACGAGGCTCGATGCTGTGATCTGCTCGTACAGGAGTCCGTACGGATTGATGAGGAACTGGTCTTCGGTGCCCGGAACGCGCAGCGAAATGTGATTGTTGACGAGATTCGTCCAGCCATGCTGCGCGACCAGCCGGTAGGCAGCAGCGAGCTCGACGCGGGCCTGCCACTCCTCCTCGCCGACTCGCTGGCGTACGGACGGTGTCTCGAGTGCATTGCGGAGTGTCATGCGGTCCTCCAGTTCTTTGACCAACTCTCCCTATCCGCGACTGTATCGCCCGTCGGGCGAGCGGTCCATCGCACGATAGCGAGAAAACAGCAATCGAAACCCAGCAGCAATAGCTACTAGGGTGGCAAATAACCCCGCGATAGCCGCTAGGTGAATGCGGTTCGGATTTACCGATTACAGTGCAATAGCTACTAGGGTCGATGCGGTGTCGGTGCCATGCGCACTTGAACCTGCGACGCCAATAATTGCGGAGCACAGTTTTTTCGCTGAACCGCAACCCCCATAAGCTACTCGCTTGCAGCGCGCATATGCGCTCGAATGATTTCGTCGATACCGGCGTCCCGCTCGAATCCCAGACGATCTGCGCGGTCCGTCGCAAAGCGGGCAGGCCAGCTCAGGACGATCCTCGCAGTGGCGGGATCGGGTTCGAAGCGCACGCGCTCCACCGTTTCACGCCCGGCGACGCGCTCGAGAGCAGAAAGCGCTTCGGCAACGCTCACCGTGATACCCGGCGCATTGATCGTGCGGTGCCACCCCCAGGCCGCGGCCGGCAACTCCATTGCATGAATAAGCGTGCCGACTGCCCGTTCGGGTGACGCAATCCACATCCGTGTTTCTGCAGGGACCGGGCACACCGCAGGTTCGCCTTTGAGCGGCTCGCGCAGGATGTTGCTCATGAAGCCGGATGCGGCGCGGTTGGGTTTTCCCGGGCGCACGACGATCGTCGGAAGCCGCGCCGCGCGCCCGTCGATGTAGCCTTTGCGCGTGTAGTCGTTGATCAGAAGCTCGCCGATTACTTTCTGTGTTCCATACGAGGACTGCGGTGTCGGGGCGGTCGTATCGAGCACGACGTCGGGCAACTCGCCGCCGAATGCCGCGACGGAGCTTGTGAAAACAACGCGTGGCGGCGTCGCTTGCGTGCGGCAGAGCTCCAGGAGGCCGCGCATACCGTCGACGTTCACGCGCATGCCCAGATCGAAATCCGCTTCGGCGCCCGCGCTCACCACCGATGCGAGATGAAACACGGCGTCGACCTGCGGCGCGCACGCGCGGGCGAGCAACTCACGATCGAGGATGTCCCCTGCCACGTACTTCGCGCGGGGATGTTCGACGCGGTTCGCCGCAAGCACCTGATCAAATAGGACCAGCTCGGCGAGTTTTGCCGGCGCTCCGGGGTCCTGAGCAAGACCACCACGCGCCAGCAACGCGCGAGCGATCTTCTGCCCGAGCAACCCGCCTCCGCCGGTGATCAAAATTCTCATCCGTCGTCATTCTGCGTACGCCAGAACCCATGTTAAAGAACACCGCCCGGTGACGTCTATCATTGGGGCGCGTTGATGGCGGGCGCGCTGCTCGGCACTAAGGGCGCGGTGTGAACGAGGCGATCGGTAAAGATCAGCGCGTCCCTAAATGCACACGATGGGTTTTCGGGAACGACAGGCACTTGAAACCTGCCGCACGCCGAAACGCACACTATCGTGCTGCCGCAGGTTGCATCCTATAATCCAAACGCGGCGTCGCAGACGATGGCGCGCGCGGCGCGGGTGCTTTTAAGGATGACTATCGCATAACTTCAGCTTGAGCGGGGAGCCTGTCTATCTGCTGCGAGTCACTCATGTTGGATGAAAATTCGCCATGTGTTGACGGCGTTACAATCGATCCCCCCACCCACTGAAACGGCAGGAGATCGCCATGTCGCTCGTTCCAGGCTTCCCGGACCGCGTTCACTACATCAATCACGAAAAGTGCGAAGCCGCTTTCGTGCAAGGCGGGCGTGTGATCGAGGACGGCGCCCTGACAGTGATCGCCAACCGCGGTCGGCAGCGCGGCGCCGAGGTGCACGACATGACCAACCACGTCTTCATCATCGTCGACGGCGAGGCTGATTTCATCACCGGCGGAACGATGATCGATCCGAAGGTGATCTCACCGGGACAGACGCGCGGCTCGGGCATCGACGGCGGAACGATGCATCACCTCACGAAGGGCGACATCGTCGCCATCCCGGCGAAGAC
>JAQGNH010000405.1 GCA_028291945.1 Betaproteobacteria bacterium | reverse complement strand
GTCCTATGCGTGCGATCCCGGCGCAGGCACGTTGAATCGTTATTCTGGCTATGCGATTACTGCTGCTCAGCAGACGCCGCCTCCCGGCACTCCAGCCTTGCTTGCGCGGGGGGTCACCGGCTGCACGTTCGTGTACGACCAGAACGTGATAAACCAACGGCAAGGCGTTGTCTCGATCTGGCTGCGCATAGCGGCGGCAGCGGATCCCGGCGGCGGCGCTGTGAATCTGTTCCAGCAAGTGCAAGTGAGCAACGTTCCATGATCGCGCACGCCGCAGCGGGGACGAAGAACGGCGTCCACGCCCAGCGTGGGTTTACATTGGTCTCTGCGGTATTCCTTATCGTTGTCCTCGCTTCACTCAGCGCGTATCTCGTCAATTTGCGCCTATACCAGGAAGCGAGCGGGACACTCGATATGCTCGGCACGCGCGCTTACGCCGCGGCACGCTCGGGTGTCGAGTGGGCTGCTTACAACTCGTTGCGAACTGGTACTTGCACATCATCGCCGTCGCTTGTGTTGGGCGGAACGCTAAGTGGCTTTACCGTAACCGTCACTTGCAACACCGTAGGTCCATACGACGAAGCAGGCGTTTCAGTGAACGTGGATACGATTGTTGCTACGGCCTGCAACAGTGCGACCTGCCCGCCCGCTACACCTGGCGCGAACTATGTCGAACGTCAGATAACCGTCATGGTGAGCCGATGATCTGTGCTGAATTAGTGATGGCACTAATGAATCCCCAGCGAGCCACAGTAAGAGAAAAGCTCTTGTGCGGACAGCGTGCCCTCTGCGGCGCCGTGCTACTCCTATCCGCGTTCACGGCCATGTTTTTTAGCACCGTCGTGCATGCCCAGATCGCTTTTCGCAGCGCCAGCTCCTCCACCCAGCCGAGCCCTCAGTTTCGTGCGGCTGCGCAGGCTTCTTCATCGGTGAGCACGATCGCCTACAGAGCTGCCGGCGCCGTCTTATCGGCCGCTAGCGGCAACATCACTCCGGGCTTGCCCGCCGGATGGCAGGCTAACGACCTTCACATCCTCATCGTTGAGCAAAGGGACAATGTCGTTTCCACAGTGCCGGCAGGATGGACTCTGCTCAACGCAGCCAACAGCGGCGCGAGCCACCGCGCTTCCCTTTGGTGGAAGCTCGCCATTGCCGGCGATACGGCCCCATTGATTACTCATGCCGCCGGCAACACGATCATCGCGCAAATCATCGGCTTCTCAGGTGTGAACACGATTACACCGTTTGACGTGGCCAACAGCTTCACCGTCAGCGCGGCGGATAAGACGGTCGAGGCGGCGGCGATTACGACAGTAACCGCGAACGCAATGCTCGTTTTCACCCTGCATATAGCAGATAACCACACGACCTCAACAGTACCGGCCGGATGGGCGAGTGCGTTCCACAACTTCACCGCCTTGGGAAATGACGCGGCGATCGCAGCTGACTACAAATTGGCGGGCGCTGCTGCTGTGCAGGGGGCCTTAGTGTCTACCGTCAGTGGTGCCGCCAATTCGATCAGCCATGGCGCTCAGCTCGCGCTTCGGCCCGCCATGACTGTGACGATTACCAAGCCGGCCGGCACGATCCAGAACGACGTGATGATCGCCTCTATCGGGTTTCGGCCGAACACCGCGACCATCACTCCGCCAGCGGGGTGGACATTGGTGCGGCGGATCGACAACCCGAGCGTGGCCGGCGGGGCCGCGCCAAACTCGCTCGCGATCTACAGCAAAACGGCAGGTGCGGCGGAACCGGTCTCATACGCGTGGGCGCTGAGCGGTGCAACCGATGCTGTCGGCGGTATTCAGACCTTCTTCAACGTCGAGACTGCCACGTCAATCGATATCGAGAGCGGTCAAACGACGGCTTTCGGCATTACTCACGCCACACCGAGCGTGACGACGTCGGACGCCACTACGATGGTGGTCACGTCTCACACTATTGCCTCATCAGAAACTTGGACAGCTCCGGCAGGGATGACCAAAGCGTTCGAGGTTGCGAGCGTCGCAACGCCGAACTCGCTTGGCCAGTCCATCATGGGTGCTTACCTGCTGCAGCCTGCCGCAGGCGCGACGGGCGTCAAGACTGCAAGCATACCGCCCGCGAGCCCGAACAGCGACTCGGGCAACACGCATATTCTCGCCTTGCGGCCGGCGTTGCAGTCCAGCGTCGTCATTACGAAGCCAGCGGGAACCGTGCAGAGCGATGTGATGGTGGCGACGATAGGCTTCCGTCCGAACACACTTACGATCACGCCGCCCGCCGGTTGGACGCTCGTCCGACGCATCGACAATGCCAACGGGTCCGCCAACTCTCTTGCTGTTTATCGCGTGATAGCGGGTGCCAGCGAGCCCGCAAACTACACTTGGAGTTTCTCGTCCACAGGATATCTGGTCGGCGGGATTCTCGCTTTTTCGGGCGTGGACACCACGACTCCGATCGATGTCGAGAATGGCAATTGCACATTACAGGGAAGTTGTGCCAGCACTACGCTTGTCCACACAACTCCGAGCGTCACGACCACGGTGGCCAACACGATGCTTGTCACGTCCCATACCTACGGCTCGGCCGGGACGTGGACGCCCAGCGGGATGACGGAAGCTGTCGATGTGCAGCATGGCGACCAGTCTCTCGCCGCTAACTACTTGGTCCAGGCAGCCCAGGGCGCTAGCGGCGCCCAAACGGCGACTGCCTCTGGGGACGCCGACGTTGGCAATGCTCACATCCTCGCGTTAAGGCCGGCGCCAATACCCGTTACGGCGGGCGGTTTCAACGGATACGAGACGAGCACAGCTGCGGGGGCGATCACTGGGGTTATAAAGACCAAAATCGCCGGCAACACTGTCAGTGTCGACGTAATTGCGTTGAATGCTGCGAAGACTGCGATCGGGACAACCTTCACGGGCACAGTGAAAATCGAGGTGCTCAATGCGAGCGACAATTCGGCTGCGCTCGACGTCAACGGCTGTCGATCGACGTGGACCGTAATACAGACGCTCGTGCCCGATACCACATTTGCCGCTGGCAACAATGGACGCAAAACCATTACCTTCATAGAGACGAATTCTTATCCGAATGTGCGCCTGCGCATCACCTATCCGACTGCATCGCCCACTGCCAGTGGTTGTTCGGGAGACAACTTTGCGATTCGTCCCAGCGCTTTCGCAAACTTTGCGTTCACCGATACGGACTGGCAGACGGTGGGGACTGGACGCGCCCTCAATGACGGCACCTTCGGGACCATCACCCACAAAGCCGGTCGCCCGCTGAGCGTGCGCGCGACGGCAGTGAATGCGGCAGGTACCCCGGCCACAACAGCCAATTATGTCGGTTCCCCGAGCGCCACGCTTACCGCATGCGCTGGCGCTGCGTGCACGGCGACCTTCGGCAATCTCACGCTCACGACGACCTTCGTGGCGGGACAGTTGATCTCAGATACCGGGTCTTATGACAATGTGGGCGCGTTCCAGCTGCAACTCGTGGATTCCACGTTTGCGGCGGTTGATGGCGCCGACGGTTCGACGGCTGCCGAGCGGAACATTACTTCTGCAGCGATCACAGTGGGGCGTTTCATTCCCGATCACTTTGCTGTTTCGCTGAATACACCGACATTCGGTACCGCTTGTGGGAGCTTCACCTATATCGGCCAAAAATTTAACTACACGACGGCACCCGTGATTACGGTGACAGCCCAGGATTTCGCCAATAACACGACCACGCTGTATGCCACGGCCGGCGGTTGGTGGCGGATCACCAACGCGAGCCTTACTGGCAAAACCTACGCTGCTGCAACAGGCACGCTCGACACGAGCGCCGTGCCAGGCACGGATCCAGTGATCGTATCGAGCGGTGCGGGCGTGGGAACACTGACTTTCAGCTCGGGGACGGGCCTCTTATTTGACCGCGCAACGCCCCCCGTCCCGGCTCCCTACAACGCCGATATTAGCCTCGCGCTTAACGTAATAGACGCGGACGGTGTGAGTTACGCGAGCAATCCAGCGAGCTTTGGCGCAGCCACGACCGGCAACGGCATCGCCTTCAGTTCAGGTAAGCCGATGCGTTTTGGGCGTCTGCGCCTGAGCAACGCGAGCGGTTCACAGCTGATCTCGATGCCGATCCGGATCGAAACGCAGTATTGGAATGGCGCCGCTTTCGTGACCAGCGCCGACACATGCACGTCGATCTCGACCGCAAACGTTGCGCTTGGCAATTACCAGAAAAATCTGAATTCGGGTGAAACTGCAGTCAGTTCAGTCGGCGCGTTTAGTGGTGGCGTCGCGTGGCTGCGGCTGTCTGCGCCGGGCGCCGCCAACAATGGAAGCGTCGATGTATCGGTGAATTTGACCGGCGCCGGCGCCGGCAATTCGTGCACGGCCAGCATGGCGGCGAGCACCGGTTCAGGCCTCAGTCATCTGCAAGGCGCATGGTGCGGAGCTCCGTACGGCCGCGACCCGACTGCACGCGCGACTTTCGGCGTAAATACGAACACGAATCAAATGATTTATCAGCGCGAAAATTTTTAACCAAAGTAGCGCGTGGCCAGTGCTGCGCATTGACAATGACAGCGCCTTAATTTAGGTTGCGGCAGACCCAGGAAAAGAAGGGACAATGAACTGGATCACGAGGGGCAAACGAGAGCCGGGATGGCTTGCGCTCCAATTGCATGGGGATCAGGTAGATCTCGTGCACGTCCGTACCAAGGCCGGTGGACGGCCTGAAATCGTTTTGTGTGCATCGTTCCGCAAGGAGCAGTCGGACGCCTCTACACTCGCGCGACTGCGCAAAGAGCTCAAGCTTCAGAAATATCGCTGCACTACGCTGCTCCCAAGCGAGCACTACCAGCTTCACGAGGTCGAGGCGCCGAATGTGCCGGCCGCTGAGATGAGAGCAGCAGTGCGGTGGCGTATGAAAGACATCATCGATTATCCGCTCGAAGCGGCGACGATCGATGTGCTCGAGATCCCCGCAAATCCAGAAGCCGCCGAACGTAGCTCCAGCCTCTACGCTGTCACGGCAAGCAACGAGGGCATTGCGGCGTCCGTGGGTCCGTTTGAGGCGGGCGGAATTGATCTCGATGCGCTCGATATCGCCGAGCTCGCCCAACGCAATGTCGCGACCCTGTTCGAGACTGAGGATCGCGGCGGCATTGCGATGCTGGCCTTCTACGCCGACGAAGGATTGCTCACCTTCACGCGTGCTGGCGAGCTCTATGCGTCGCGTCGCATAGAGATTCCGATCGCCCAGCTGATGGATGCGAACTACAAGCAACGCGCAGAGCACCTCGAGCGCATTGCGCTGGAGGTTCAGCGCTCTCTTGATCACTTCGAACGGCAATTCCACTACGTACCCCTGTCGAAGCTGTTATTGGGGCCGCTGCCGCGCGATATCGGGTTGCACGACTATCTGGCATCGAGCATAGACGGCGTCGTCGAATCAGCCGACCTCACCACCGTGATCGAGTTTTCCACGGTTCCGGAGCTTGGGCCTGCGGAGTGCCAATCCCAGTATCTGTCGCTTATCGGCGCCGCGTTGCGCGAGGAAGGTTCGCGCGCATGACCCAGCAAATCAATCTTCTTCGGCCGAGTTCTCACAAGGCTCGGTTCTCTTTCACGTCGCCCCGGGCGATGGCCTACGGCTTGAGCATCGCCGTCGCGCTGAGCGTGCTCGTCGCCGTGTACGAGAACCATCGACTGGGCGCCGTCGAAGCCGAAGCGCGGAACATCGCAGCGATGCTGAAAGACGCCACTCTCGCGAATGACAAGGCAATTGAAGGCAACGTGCCGCGGAAACCAAATGCGGAGCTGGAGATCAGGGTCCGTGACCTGGAGGCGCAGCTCAAGGCCCGTCAGGAAATCGTCGATGCGCTGCGTAGAGGTTTAGTCGGCACGACCTCCGGCTTTTCCGAATATATGAGGGTTTTTTCGCGTCAGACTCTGCAAGGCGTGTGGCTGACAGGATTCGATATTACAGCCGGTGGCGATGAGCTCACGATAGCAGGTCGAGCGTTAAGCGCGGACCTCGTGCCCGCTTATCTGCAGCGCCTGAATCGGGAGGCTGCGATTCAGGGCCGCCAGTTCGGCTCGATGGTAATCAACCAAGCGCCTGAAGCCCCGAAACTGGAGCAGCACGCAGCCGATTCAAAACAGCAGGTGGTGCGAGCGGTACCCGCTGCTCCTTATCTGGACTTTACCCTGGCATCCAACGATCCAGGCCATGGGTTGGGCCGCGTAGGTGCTTCAGCCCAGCGAATCGCACCGTCGGCGGTGCTGCTCGGAGGTCCGGTGCCTGAAGCAGCCGATGAGGTGCGTAGGCCAAAATGAAAAACCTCTTTCTTACATGCGCCGCGAGGTTCGAAGCCTTAGCAGACCGTGAGCGAATCAGCGTTTTTGTCGCGGTCGTGCTGGTTTGCGTATACGTCATCTTTTCACTCGGTATAGAGCCTGCGCAACGACGGGCGCAGACGCTGGGAAACCAGATTGCGCAGCAAACCACTGAACTGGAGACGCTGCGTACTCGCCTCCTCCAGCAGAATAAACAGGCCGATCCGGATGCTGCAAATCGTACTCGAGGTGAGGAGCTCAAGAGCAACGTCGACGCGCTTGGCGAAACTCTCAAGGCCATGCAGCGAGACCTTGTTTCGGCGGATCGGATGGGCGCCCTTCTACAGGAAATGCTCGAACGTGAGTCTGGTTTGGAGCTGGTGGCCATGCGCACGCTGCCGGTTGCGCCGCTTATAGCCAAGGGGGAGCAAGAACAAACCCGCAGCAGCGGTTCTGCTTCAGATCCCGGGAAGGCACCGAGTGTGTACAAGCATGGGGTGGAAATCACCGTGCGCGGCAGCTACGCGCACCTCCATGGATACCTCGCGCGACTCGAAAAGTCGCCCTGGCGCATGTTCTGGTGGCGCGCCAAGCTGACAACGAACGACGACGCTCCCCTAACGATGGTCGTTACCATCTACACGCTGAGTCTGGAAAAAGCCTGGCTACAAGTATGACAAACGTGAACTTACCGCTGTACATTCTCGCAGCACTCGGGTTACTCTTGTGGCATGGGAGCGGAACCGCGCAGATCATCAATGATCCAACACGGCCGCCAGGCGCCGTGTCTTCCGCGGACAACGAACCCGAACAAGCGCGTGCGCCCGTGTTGCAGAGCGTACTCATCACTCCCACACACCGTGCTGCGATCATAAACGGCCAGCGGGTCGAGCTGGGTGGGCGGTACGGAGAGGCGCGCGTTTTGAAGATCACCGAAACCGAGGTGGTGCTGCGCTCAGTCGCTGGCACCGAGGTATTGAAGATGTATCCGAATGTCGATAAGGCACTCAAAGGCGCCGAGCGCTTGCCGACGCGGCCAAGTACGGCGCGCGGCCGGAGCTCGAAAGGATGAGTACTCCCACGGGACCGGCATGAGATACCGCGCGACCATCCTCCTGGCTGCAGGCGCCCTCTCCGCTTGCCAGCCAATGCGCATTCCGCCCGGCGCTGTCCAAGGCAATATAGACGCTGAGCTGAAGCGCGCCGCCCAGGCACCGGTCGCGCCGGCCACGCCCCAAGCGGTGAGCCAGGCGCTTTTGCCGCCCCTCACCGTGGAGATGCCGTCCTCCACCAAGCCGGTCGAGCCGCACTTCGATCTCGCGGTCAACAATGCCCCCGCCAACCAGGTGTTCATGGCTCTGGTTTCCGGCACGCGCTACAGCATGCTCGTGCACCCGGATATCAAGGAGTCGGTATCCATAAATCTGAAAGACGTCACGCTCACTGAGGCACTCGAAGCTTTGCGCGAGGTTTATGGCTACGAGTATCGGATTCAAGGTACACGGATCTATATCGAGCCTGTGACCATGCAAACGCAGCTCTTCCAGGTGAATTATCTGGCCGGGCGCCGCACGGGACGTGCGGAGGTGCGGGTAAGCTCAGGCTCCATACAGAATACGACCGGCTCAGTACCAGCATCCCAAGGCGTGTTGCAGACCGCAGCGGCCGCAATTCCCTCGGGTACGTCACAGGCGCTGGAAAGCAGTCGTGTTACGACGTCGCAGGATAATGATTTCTGGAACGACGTTCAGTCTGCGATTCGCACCATCGTAGGCAGCGAAGGTGGCCGCAATGTTGTCGTAAACGCAAATGCAGGTGTCATCATGGTGCGCGCAATGCCGAAAGAGCTGCGCGCCGTCGAGCAGTATCTCAAAGCTACGTCGCTCGTCGTCGAGCGCCAAGTCATGCTCGAAGCGAAGATCATCGAGGTGTCGCTTTCAGACCAGTTCTCGACCGGGATCAACTGGGCCGGTTTCAGGACGGGCCCGAATAGTCGCCTCGCAGGAGGCGTTATCAGTCCGGGCACAACGTTGCGCACGGATGGCAGCGTGGCAAACTCGACGCTGCTCATAGATCCTACAGCACCGCGGCCGCTGTCTCCAGACCCCTTGACCGGCCTCACTGGAACGCTGGGTTCTGCCACAAGCCTTCTGAACTCCGTACAAACCGCCACGAACACCGTATTCGGTCTCGCATTCCAAACTGGCAGCTTTGCGGCATTGCTCAATTTTCTCGAGTCGCAAGGCGGGGTTCAGGTCCTTTCGAGCCCGCGCATTGCGACGCTCAATAATCAGAAGGCGGTGATCAAGGTCGGCACGGACGAATTTTTCGTGACCAACGTGACGACGACTACCACGGCCGCGGGAAATACGACTACGGTATCACCCACCATTACGACGCAGCCTTTCTTCTCCGGTATTGCGCTGGATGTCACCCCGCAGATTTCTGATGCCGACCAGATCACCTTGCACATCCATCCTTCGGTAAGCGAAGTCACAGACAAGACCAAGGTGGTGAATCTCGGAACGCTGGGCACTTTTACGCTGCCGCTCGCCTCGAGCAACATCAACGAAAGCGATACGATCGTGCGCGTGCAGAACGGGACGATTGCGGCGATCGGTGGCCTCATGCGGCAGCGGCAGAGCAACAACCGATCGGGTCTGCCCGGCACGTCCGGTCCTATCCTGGGAACGCTTTTCGGCTCGCGCGATCAGCAACTGACAAAGAGTGAGCTCGTCATATTGCTCAAGGTCACGGTCATCCGCGGGGACGCCGCCTGGCAGCAGGAAGCACAGCAGCTTAATGAGCGGATGCTCAACCTGCGGCCGGTGAACCGAGAGAACAGATGATTGGATCTCGAGTTTCCGAATATCAAACTATAGCTTTGCAACCTCGTCCGCTCGCAGGACGGCAATTGCCAAGATCGCGCTGACATGTACGAGGCGCATTTTGGTTTGCACGAGCTGCCCTTTAGCCTCACACCCGACACGTCCTACGCCTACACCTGCGCCAGCCATCAGGCCGCATTGAACACGCTGCTCATTGCTGTGAAAAACGGTGAGGGCTTCATCAAGATCACGGGCGAAGTCGGCACCGGCAAGACACTGCTGTGCCGCACCTTTCTCGCCGCCCTGGACGAGGCCTTTGCATCAGCGTATATCCCGAATCCATTCCTCGAGCCGCGCACCCTCCTGCTTGCGCTCGCCGAGGAGCTCAACGTGCGGCTGCCCCGGAGGGACCAGCAGGACCAGTATCACGTCATCAAGGGTCTGACGTACGCACTCCTCGGTTATGCTGCGGCAGGAAGACCTGTCGTGCTGTGCCTCGATGAAGCCCAGGCGATGCCGATCGAGACGTTCGAAGCGCTGCGCCTGCTCACCAACCTCGAAACGGAGAAGCGCAAACTTCTCCAGGTCGTTTTGTTCGGACAGCCCGAGCTCGACTCGAGGCTGGCGCACCGATCGGTCAGACAATTACGCCAGCGTATAACGTTTCAATACCGGCTCGAAGCGCTGCGCATGGATGAGCTCGACTCTTATCTGGATCACCGGCTGCGTGTCGCGGGTTACCAGGGTCGCCGTGTGTTTGCTGAGCCGGCGGTCTGCGCTCTCTATCGCACAAGTCAAGGCGTCCCGAGACTGGTCAACATCGTTGCGCATAAGTCTATGCTGCTGGCGTACGGGGAAGGCGGCCAGCAGGTATCAGCCGCGCAGGTGCGCGCCGCGGTGATCGATACGCCCGCGGCACGCCAATCGTGGCGAGGCCAGTGGCAATACCCGCCATTCATCGCTTCCGCGCTCGACGCGCTTCACTGAGGCTCGAATAGCGGTCCCGATGAGCCTGATAAACGACATGTTGCAGGATCTGGAGAAGCGTCGCGGCGATCTGCAGAATCGCGCCGCTGTGCCGCGTCACGTCCGGGTCCTTCCGCCCGTACGTAAACAAAAAATTGCGAAGCACGCGGTGAACGCGGCAGCCGCAGTGGCATGCGCGGCCACCTTTGCCTGGTATGCGTATCAAAAAGCGCCATTCTCCTTGCAGCCAGTAGCAAATGTAGCAGCGGCAGCGGCTGCTCCGGCGGTATTGGCGTTCGCCGAGCCCGTACAGTTCGAGCGATCAAGCCCCGTCCATGTCGCAACCAACACCCTTCCAGCACCTATTCCAACCGCGTCC
Organism: Betaproteobacteria bacterium; assembly: GCA_028291945.1. Taxonomy (GTDB): domain Bacteria; phylum Pseudomonadota; class Gammaproteobacteria; order Burkholderiales; family SG8-41; genus JAQGMV01. The sequence goes on along the minus strand of JAQGNH010000405.1, from coordinate 592 downwards.
GTCGTGTCTCGGGAGCCGACGTCGGCTCCACCGGCGAGTGCAGAACAAGCCGTGGGCTCCGAGCGTGATGCGAACCTCGCACCGCGTTCAGCCCAGGTCGACACCCTGTCGCTGCAGAAAGAACAAGCGGGCGCAGCGACGCCGATGGCATTCAGCCTGAAAATGGACCTGTTGCCTGCCGAACGTAGCGTCCCGTCCAGCTCGGCAGCAAATAACAAGGAGCGCATCATTCCATCCGTCGCGGCGCCATCTACGCAGTCAGGAAGTCCGCAGATCGACCGGAAGTTCCGTGAGCTGACTGCTACGCAGCTTGCGGAGAACGAATACAGAACCGGCGCAAATCTGCTCAACCAGGGCCGTATTGCCGAGGCGCAGGAGCGGTTCAGCGCAGCTCTACAGCAGCTGCCGGGGCACATCGGCGCGCGTCAGGCACTGTTCGGCCTGTTGCTGCAAGCCAAGAGAATGGCAGAAGCCGAGCAGGTTCTGCAGGACGCATTGAGACTCGATGCGGCGCAGCCGGGATTCGCAATGGCAATGGCACGGATTCAGGTCGACCGCGGCGATACGACCGCAGCTGCCGAAACGCTGCAAA
>JAQGNH010000396.1 GCA_028291945.1 Betaproteobacteria bacterium | reverse complement strand
TGGGGCAGGGCGCCCGGGAGGACGACGTTCCACAGGAGCGCGGGCTCTTTCGCGCCAAGACATTGCGCCGCACGCACGAGCACGCTGTCGATCGACTGCACGCCATGTATGGTGTTGAGCAGAATCGGAAAGAACGAACCGAGGAACGTGATGTAAACGATGGAAGCCTCGTTGTTCGGCCACAGCATGATCGACATCGGCACCCACGCGATCGCGGGTATAGGCCGCAACACTTCGCAAATGGGTAACAGCAGATCGCGCACGGGCTTATAGCGGCCGATCAGCAGACCGAGCGGTACGCCGATCAGGGTGGCGATGCCAAAGCCGATGAGGATGCGCCGCAGGCTGATGCCAATGTTCGTCATGAACTTGGGGGACTGATTGACTTCAACCAGCTTCTGCAGCACCTCCGCGGGCGTGGGGATGTTCGTGAACCGGATGTAGAACTCGAGCTTGTATTTGGTTCCGATATACCAGACGCCGAGCAGGAGCCCGAGTGAGAGTGCCCAGAGCACTGCGGTGAGCGCATGCGCCCGCACCGCGCGCCGAATCCGCCGGCCACGCACGTCGGGCGCTGCTGCCGGAGCCGGCGCTTGAGTCTTGCCAGGCGCCTGCGCTTCGTTCGCGGGCTTTGCCTGCGCTTCGTTTTCATGTGGAACACCGGCCGGCGGCAGGTACAGCTGCTTCAACGCATGCATGGCTCCTAGCTCCTGCCGGTCGCGACCTTCAGTGCATCGTCGTAGGTTGCAACTCGCCCGCCGATCTTTGCGGCATGAGCTTCGGCATCCTTTTTCAGCAGGAATGGCACGATCTCCTGATTTTTAGGATCCTTGCCGCCGATCGCGTAAAACGCTTTGTCCGCGAACATCTTGATGCCGAGAGCGTGATCGAAAACGTATGCGACGCCGACCTTGCTGCCTTCACCGCTCAGCTTGTTTATTGCGGTGAGCGTGCAAGCCGTCGAGCTGAACGGAACGATCTCGCCTTTCGTGAGCCAGATTTGCCCGGCCTCGCGAGGCTTGGTGATCGGTACGTTGCACACCGGGTCCTTACCCGAGATCTCGTAACCCGCGAGGCTCGCCTTCTGTTTTTCGTAGTCGAGCTTGAGCTCCTTGAAAGCCTGATGCAGATAGCTCTCATTCACCCACGCCGCGACGTTGAACTCCTTCACGCGGTTCATCTTCTGCAGCACGCCGTGTGCGACCTTGATCGTTTCGATCCACCGCGGCTTGATGGTGGGATCGAGCGTGTGGATCCCGCCAGGTCCGAGAAAGATGTACGCCACTTCCTTCTCGATTTTGGTCCACTCTTCGATTTTCTCGGCAGCGAGCTTGGGGTTCGCGCGCACCCAGTCGTTCGCTTCCATCAGCGCTTTGATATACGCGACGATGATCTCGGGATATTTGTCCGCGAAATCCTTGCGAACCACGACGCCGTGGAACGTCGGGACTTTGGTTTCCGCGCCATCGAAAATCTTGCGGGCGAACCCGCGGTAGGGGAGGAGCTCGGCGAATGGCACGAAATCGCCATGCGCGTCGATGCGCTTTTCCTGCAGATTCGTGGTTCCGACTTCAGGGCTCTGGCTCGCGAGATTCCAGAAGCTCTCGGGCCAGCCGCGGTCCTGCATTGCTTTCAGCATCATGCCGTGTGCTGCGGACCCGAAAGGCACTGACACGAGCTTGCCTTTGAGGTCGGCGAGCTCGTAGTACGGCGAGTCTTTGTGCACCACCACGCCGTTGCCCGCACCGTACGCGTTGTAGGCGATGACTGCGACGAGCTGGGTCTCCTGCTTCTTCTCCTGGCCCGTCGCGCCATTCACGAGCAGCGGATAATCGCCCATCATGCCGATGTGGATCTTGTCGGCCATCATTCCGTTCGTGACGGGCGGGCCGGAGGTAAAGTTCTGCCAGTCGAACTTGTACTGGACGTTTGCGTATTTTCCCGTGCGTGGCAGGTGTTTCTCGAGAAGCTTGAGCTCCTTGATGACGATGCCGCCGGTCACAGTGTTGGTCGTGGTGTTCTGCGTGCCGATGCCGATCTCGATCACCTGTTGCGCGCGCGCCGGCGCGATGCCGAGCGCAAGACTCAGCACAACCAGCGCAGCGACGATGCCATACGTGCCGCCGATCGCACTCCCGATGCGTTTGACGACTTGGATCATGGCCTGGTCTCCCGAAGAAAACGGTTGGTATAGCGAAAGGTGTAGCACCCGAGGGCTTCCTGCGAGTCGCTCACAGGTATCTCCTCCGGCAGAAGCTTTTGCTGCTGGGCGCACATAACGATCACGCCTCCTTCAATTCGTGAGATTTCTCGGTGACGACGTAAGCCATGAGCGTCAGCTCTTATGCGACATAAGTATGTTCTTGAGCGCGAGCTGTGCGAGCTTGCGCACGTCGGGATCTGCATCCTTCAGAGCGCCTTCGAGCGCCGGGATCGCTTTCGGGTCGCCGATTTCGCCCAGCGCGACGGCCGCTTCTTTGCGCAGATTGCTGATCTCATGCGTGAGTGCGCTCGCGAGCGCGCTCAATGCAGCAGCCGCTTTCAGCCGGCCCAGGCTACGCGCGGCGCGCACGCGAACCTGCCAGTAGCGATCGTCCATTGACGCGATGAGATAGTCCGTCGCGCCAGTCAGCTTCAGCTTGCCCAACGTGCCCGCTGCTTCTTCGCGGACCTGCCATGAAGTATCGGATAGCGCGTTGGTGAGCGCCGGCAGCACCTCGACATCGGTTGCGAAGCCGAGCGCACCGACAGCAATGCGTCGCACTTCAGGGTCGGGATCGTTGGTCGCGACGCGCGCGAGCGGTCCGAGAGAACCCGCGTGCTTCAGATACCCGAGCACACCGGTCGCTTCACGCCTGACCTGGGGCGCCGGATGGTCGAGCGCGGCGAGCGCCGGCCCGAGGCTTTCGATCACCCGCAGCGGGCGCAGCGCGCGGAATACGGACGCCTGCACGAAAGGGTCAGTGTCGGCGACGCGCCCGAGCAGGAGCCGTCCATTCACGCTGTCCTTCAGCTCCGCAAGCGAGTCTGCCGCTGCGCGGCGCGCTTCTTCGTGCGGATCGCTGAGCAGCTGCAGCAGCGCCGTGACGACGTCCTCTTCTTCAAAGCCCTCCATGGCTTTCGCGGCTTCAGTGCGTACGCTGCCGTCGGCATCCCGTATGGCGTTGAGCAGAATCGGCACGATGTCGTCTTCATCGCTGTACGGGAGCTCCATCACAGCTACGCGACGAACTTCGGCGTCGGGAAATTCGAGCCGGCTTCTCAGATCGTGCGGCGCTTCAGGCGCGGCTGACGTTTTCATGTGAGCACTCGGTTACCGCAGGAGATAGGGGATATCGACGTGTACCGCCCCGGTAGGACAGTCCTTCTCACAGGGCATGCAATACCAGCACTCATCGAATTTCATGTAGGCGGTCCCTTTGGCCATGTCGATCGCGAGCACGTCGAGCGGACAGACGTCCACGCAAACCGTGCAGCCCTTGTGGGCGATGCACTTTTCTTCGTCCACGGTGACGGGAACGGTCGTGCGTTGGGAGGCGTAGGGCATATCCTGTTCCTTTGATCTTGCGTAACGGATCGACCATCGACGCGTTACGCGTTTTCAGGCGATCGCCGCTTCCTTGACGATACGCAGACGCTGATAGGCGGTCTTCTCATCGTCGTCGAGCGGAAGGATGTACGGCTCGACCGGACGCTTGATGCTTTCCATTTCGCCGTCTGCTGTCTTGCGCAAGTGGCAGTGTGTGAACCACTCGGCGTCATTGCGCTCCGGATAATCTGCGCGGTAGTGGTACAGACCCCAGCGGCTCTCCGTGCGAAAGAGCGACGCGTGCGCGGCCATGCGCGCGCAGTCGTAAATGTGTCCAACTTCGAGCGCGCGCATGAGTTCGTGGGGATCGGATGCGCTGAGCTGTTGCAGGTCCTCCCCGAGCTCTGCGAACCGCTCGAGCCCAAGCAGCATCTTGCGAGTGACTTTGGGCGGCTGCAGGTAGTCGTTCACCATGCGCCGCAGCTTGTATTCGAGCTGGCTCGGCGGGATGCCGTTCGGGTTCGCAAGCGGTGCTTCGACACGCGCTTTTTCGGTCCCGATTTGCGCAGTGTCGATTGACGCCGCGCAGCTGCCCGCGACGAACGCGGCCGCATTCTGGCCCGCAAACCAGCCATAGGTAAACGCGCCGAGCATGTAGTTGTGGGGAACGCTCGCCATGTCGCCCGCAGCGTAAAGACCGGGCACCGTTGTCTCCGCTTTCTCGTTCACCCACACGCCCGAGGCGCTGTGCCCGCTGCAGAAGCCGATTTCCGAGATGTGCATCTCGATCATCTTCTGCCGGTAATTGGTTCCGCGGCCTTCGTGAAAGCGCCCGCGACTCGGCCGCTCGTTCGTGTGCAGTATCGTTTCGATGCTCGAAATGGTCTCTTCGGCAAGATGATCGAGCTTCAGGAACACAGGCCCCTTGCCGCTCTGGAGCTCGTTGTAGAACTCCCACATCATCTGGCCGCTCCAGTAATCGCACTCGATGAAGCGCTCGCCGCACGAATTCGCGGTATAGCCGCCGAAGGGGCCGGTCACATACGCGCACGCAGGGCCGTTGTAATCCTTGATCAGCGGATTGATCTGGTAGCACTCGAGGTTTGCGAGCTCCGCGCCCGCGTGATAGGCCATCGCGTAGCCGTCGCCCGCATTCGTCGGGTTTTCGTACGTTCCAAAGAGATATCCGGAGGCGGGCAGACCCAGGCGACCCGCAGCGCCGCAGCACAGAATCACCGCGCGCGCACGGATCACGACGAAGTCGCCGCTGCGGCAGTCGAAGCCCATCAGACCGGCGGCTTTGCCTTCCGCGTCTTTCAAGATGCGTGTGCCGACCACGCGGTTGACGACTTCCACCCGAGTGCGCTTGAGCTGGCGATATAGGATCTTCTTCATATGGTGCCCCTCGGGCATGGGCAACACGTACGTCCCGAGGTGATGCACCTTGCGCACGGCGTAATCGCCGGTCTCGTCTTTCTCGAACTTCACGCCCCATCGGTCGAGCTCCTGGATCGTGCGGAAGCTGTGATTCGCGTAGGCGTAAACCGTCTGCTGATTGACGATGCCGTCGTTGGCGATCGTGATCTCTTTGGTGTACTGCTCGGGCGTCGCATGTCCGGGGATGACGGCGTTGTTGAGCCCGTCCATGCCCATCGAGATCGCACCGCTGCGCTTCACGTTCGCTTTCTCGAGCAGCATGACGCGGAGCTTCGGATTCGCCTCCTTCGCCTTGACGGCCGCCATCGGGCCGGCGGTGCCGCCGCCGACGACGAGGACGTCGGTTTCCATCTCGA
>JAQGNH010000382.1 GCA_028291945.1 Betaproteobacteria bacterium | reverse complement strand
CAGGGACGAAGGCGTCGATTCGCCCCGGCTGGATGGTCGACAGCGGCCAAGCCGTGACGAAAAAGGCGACCAGCAAGGCCAGCACTACGCCAAGAGCGAGCCGCTTTTGCGCCTGGCTCGGCGAGAGGTTCGACTTGACAAAATTCTGCTCTGGAGCCGCTGACGGTGTCTTCATTACCGAGCTCACTTTTCGCAAGGTGGAGTGCGCCGCACTGCGTGTCAATCGCGTAGTCGGCTTCAGCGCGGGTACCTCCCGTTACTCTCGGATCCATTCTTCTGGCGATCGAGGCCGCGTGTCTTCGGATATTTCCAAAAGCTCGGTGGGTATGATGATCGATGTGGGGATAGCCATACTTACCTCCTACGTATCGCCGATACGTCGTCGCTTGCACGCTCGTCGTCGACACGCAGCACACGACCGCAATCGCCTGGTGGCGTCAGATGTCGGCCTCGGTTGCAGCAGCGAACGCGCTCCCCACCAGCGGCAGATAGATCGCGAACGTGCTGCCCTGCTTGACCGCACTCTTCACATCGATCGCGCCACCGGAGTCGGCGACGATGGCATAAACGATCGACAGGCCGAGACCTGTACCCCGGCCGATTTCCTTCGTGGTAAAAAACGGCTCGAATATGCGCGAGAGTGTTGCCTTGTCCATGCCGGATCCACCGTCCTCGACGGTGAGACGCACGTAATGGCCTGACCCAAGTGCTCCATGCGAGAGGGCGCGCTGGGCGGAGAGCTCTGCAGCCTCGAGCGCTACGCACAACGCGCCGCCGCCGCTCATTGCTTGGATAGCATTGCTGCACAGGTTCATCACGACCTGGTGCAACTGCGTGGGATCGCCAAGCACAACGAGAGGCGTTTTCGGCGCGCTCAAGTCGAGACGGATGTTGACGGGGAGCGAGCCTCGCACCAGCTCGAGCGTCTCGGCCACAGTACGGCAGATGTCGGTCGGGACGCGCTTGCCGCGCTGGCTGCGGCTGTAGGCGAGGATCTGCTCGACAAGCGCACGGCCACGGGTCGCTGCGGTGAGCAAGTTCCGCGCATAGCGCTTGCGTGGCGAGTCCGCGGGCGCCTCCTCGAAGAGCATGTCGCCGTACGCGAGGATGCCACTCAGGACGTTGTTGAAGTCGTGCGCGATGCCGCCCGCGAGCCGCCCGACTGCTTCCATCTTCTCGGCTTGGCGTAGCCGGTGTCCGAGCCGTTCACGCTCGGCCTCCGCGAGCTTGCGCTCCGTGATGTCCATCACCGCACCGACAAACTTGCGGTCGCCCGATTCATCTCTCGAAGCATGGGCCACAACGTAGACATATTTGACTTTGCCATCCGGCATCTGAACTCGGTGCTCGAGTGCAAAATCCTGCCCCGCATGTGATGCGCGGTCGATGACCTGCTGAACCCGAGCGAGGTCTCCCGGATGGGTTCGTTCGAGCACCCGTGCCAATGTGGGTTTGGTTCGTCGATCGTATTCGAAGATTCGAAACGTTTGCTCTGACCAGAAGATCGCGCCGGTCGCAACATCCCAGCCGAGGCTGCCGGTGCGGCTCAATCGCTGTGCTTCGGATAGATATACCTCGCTCTGCCGGAGAGCGCCTTCAGTCCGCTTGCGCTTCGTCGTAAGACCGACGACGATCATTGTGGTCGTCAAAAAAGCCGCCAACGCGAGGGCGTCCTGCTGATCCGCCCGCAAATCGAATATCGGCGGAGCAAAAAAGTATGTCAGAGCCGCAGCGGCGACGATCGAGAGAATGCCAGATGCAATGAAGCTGCCCATCAGAGACACAATTGCGAGCAGGATCAAATAGGCAAAGCTCGTTGTAACGAGGTTGAGCCCGAGCCGGAAGCAAATGAACGTAAGCAATATCAAACCGAGGCCGCCGAAGAAGCATTGCGCGGCCGAACGCCGGAACGTGGATGTCAAGTTGCCCGTCATCTGCAGCCGCGAAGCTCCCGATCAAGTCACTTCGCTAGGTGATCCAAGTCGAATCTCGCGTAGCGCCGCAAGTCGCATAAGCGCGCCGTTGCGCCCGAAGGAGCGGCGTAGATCTACACCCAGGCGAGACGAATTCACGCTCCCGCTGTCCACGCTTCCGATGATGACCCGAGTCTGTAGCTTGCCATGCCGTTCAACACGAGTAACGCCAGTGCCATTGCGAGTACGGCGCTGACACCGACATGAAAAAGGAGCAAGGCGCCGACGGCAGCGCCCAGGAACATGGTGACAGTGGCCAGCACGCGCCGGGCGGGACGGGGATTTTTCCCGCCAGCCAGCGTCGAGTCGGCAGCGAGTCCCGTAAGCGTCAATGTAAGGACCGTCGTCGTCAGGTCCGGCACGCCGAGGCGCCGCGCAGTGGCGTTCTGCAAACCCATCGCGAGCGCGAGCAGCACGATCAGTGAGTACTGACCGAGCCCACCGCCGGGATCGAGGCCAACGCTCGATACGGCGAGTGCAGCAGCCACGAGCGCAATCTGGAGGTACGTTGCAATCGCAAGAAGTCGGGCGCGATGATGGTCCGCCCTTGAGCCGATCCGACCGCTCACGACGGCGCCTGCGAGGAACGCGGCCGTCGCTAGCAGGGACGCGGGGATCGAAAAGTCCTGTGCATCAGCAACGGCAAAGCCCAGGAACACGATATTCCCGGTCATGTTGGCCACGAAGACGTGCCCCAATCGGAGATAACTGATTGCGTCTACAAGTCCAGTGACAAACGTGAGGACGAGCAGCAGCGCTGGCAGCGGGCCATGCCGCTCGTCTCGCAAGGACAGAGCATCAGCCGTGCGAGCGACGATAGCCATATTTATTCTCCAATTATTCTTGAATTCGTTCGCGCAGATCGTCTGCAGCCGAGCGCTCGAGAAGAGCCATCCTGTGCTCTGCTCGATTGGCGAAGCATTCCACATGAGCCCGAACCTGCGCAACGACAGACGTACAAGGTCGTCGTCTAGGCGGGGCATGGGAGGTCCCGACCAAAGTCGACAAATTGAGTATTGGTCCGAGATCCTTCGATCTATCGCGCCGCTTGCTGTTCCTTCCCCCGGCCAGCAGCAGTCAAGATCAAGTCCGTGATCTCCTGTGGGTGGGAGACCAAAGAGAGGTGGCCTGCCTCCAGCTCCACCGTTGTCGCTTTCATGCGTGCTGCCAGAAATCGTTCCAGGTCAGGCGATATCGTCTGATCGAGTTTCGATACCGCATACCAGCTCGGTTTCGATCGCCAGGCAGCCACTGTCGTCCGACTGCCGAACAGAGAGGCGGCGGTGGGTTCTTGTACGGCATAAAGAACTTCTGCCTTCTCGCGCGCGACACCGTTCGCGAAATATTTGATAAACGCCTCCTCGGATAGATTGGTGAAGCCATCGCGTTCCTGGACGCCTGCGCGCACCGGCGTCGTGGGGAACTTTCCGGATAGGGCGACGAAATCTTCGCCCGCGTCGGGTGCCCGTGCTGCAACGTAGACGAGCGCCGTGACCTTCGGGTCCATTCCGGTTTCGCTAATGACGGTGCCGCCCCAGGAATGGGC
>JAQGNH010000363.1 GCA_028291945.1 Betaproteobacteria bacterium | reverse complement strand
GCACGTGAACGATGCGCGTTCCGGTCATCTGCTTGAACAGCTCTCCGCTCAGATGAAGCGTGGTGCCGTTGCCCGAAGACGCGAACGAGAGCTTGTCCGGATTGCTGCGCGCGTACGCGATCAGCTCTGGAACCGACTTCACTGGAAGCGACAATCGAACTGCGAGCAGATTCTGATTCGACGTGAACTGACCGATGGGCAGCAGATCGCGGTCGGCGTCGTAGGGCAGATTCGGCACCAGACTTGGATTGATCGCGAGGTACGTCATGTTGCCGTATCCGAGCGTGTAGCCGTCCGGCCGCGCGTTCGCGACCACCTGCACGCCGATCAGGCCTCCGGAGCTTGGACGGTTGTCGATTACGAATTGTTGTTTTAGCTGAGTCGCCAACTCGGCAGTCAGCAGTCGCGCGGAGATGTCGGCGCCGCCGCCTGCGGCGGAGGGCACGATGTAACGTATAGGGCGGTCCGGGTATTCGGCGTAGGCATCGAGCGCACCGACAGAAGCGAAGGTGAACAGCGCTGTCGCAGTAAGCCGGGACATTTTTACAATCATGGCGTTTCCTCGGAGTGACCCAACCTGGTTCGTTCTTAGCGCGTTACGCTGATCGGACGGGCCGGTATCTGTTTGTAATCCGACGTCGAGAATAGACGAAAAAAATCGCGCCGCGAAGTGCGATACGATGACGAATACTCCGGAAGCTCGTACATATTGAGGGGGACCCCATGCAACTGCTTGGCCGCGGCCTGATCGTCACTGCATTCACGTTCGCGCTCGCGCCATTCGTGGGCGCCCAGGCTTGGCCCGCGAAGCCGATACGCATGATCGTTAACTTCGCTGCAGGCGGTTCCACTGACGTCATTGCTCGTTCCATGTCCTCGAAGCTGAGCGAGACGCTCGGGCAGCAGGTCGTGGTCGATAACCGCGTCGGCGTCGGCGGCAACATCGGTCTGGAGGCCGTGGCCAAATCGGCGCCGGACGGATACACGCTGCTTCATTCATCCGACGGCACGATCCTCATCAACCCGCACCTTTACAAGATGAACGTCGATGTTGCGAAGGACCTGGACCCGGTCGCGCCCACCGCCAAGGCTGCCATTTTCTTCGTGGTGCGTCCTGGGTTGCCTGTAAAGACTCTGGCCGAGTTTGTTGCGTACGCCAAAGCGAATCCCGGAAAGCTCAACTACGGGTCCGCGGGCAACGGCACGCTGCAGCACGTCGCCGCTGAAATGATGATGCGTGTCGCAAACGTTCAGGTGACGCACGTGCCGTACAAAGGATCGCAGCAGGTGCTCGTCGATCTGCTCGGCGGCCAGATCGACTTCACATTCGACCTCGGCGCAGCGATCCCTCACATCAAGAGCGAGAAAGTGCGCCTGCTCGCGGTACCTGGCAATGCGCGCTCGCCGTTCTTTCCCGACACGCCGACGATGGCAGAGGCGGGCACGAACGTCGACATCACGTGGCTGTCCGGAGTGTATGCGCCTGCGGGCACCCCGCGCGAAATCGTCACGCGCCTGAACCGCGAGATCGGGCGCATCATGCAGGCCGCAGATACGCGCTCGATGCTTACCGCCATGGCCGCCGAAGCGGCGTCGCCCATGTCGCCTGAGGCGTTCGCGGCCCAGCAGCAGAGCGCGCGCGATCGTTTCGGGGTGTTGGTACGTGAGGCGAAAATTCGGGTGGAGTAGTCGGCTCCGACGCGCTTCAGTAGCGAGCGCGTTGGATGGGCTCGCTAAAATGTGGAAACGACATCCCTGCCTCATCCCGCACCTCCTTATCGCCCTAGTGGCTAATCATCCACGGGCGTTTTCCCAAAAAACTTTTCGTCCCACCTTGAGTGCACGACGCATTGCCAATCGACGCGCCGCTGCCGCACACGTTTCTATGATCGTGATCCTGCGCTGAATCGCGCGGCTCGTGCCTGCTGCGTTCGTTGACCGCTGCGGCGTGACGCGCAGTCGACGGCATGCAGGCAAGTGCCGGAGCTGAAATCGCGTTACGCTGCGCCGCGCTCCCGCATCTCGGGCACGCTTGCGCCTCGTTCCGTTCCACGATCGGTTTGAGCACGCTGAAGGCGCCGCAGCTGGTGCAGTCGAACTCGTAGAGGGGCATGGTGTGCTCGTCTTTACTTGTCGGGTGACATGGGAATGTCGATCTCGCCCGACACGTGTTTCACCGGACCCGCAGCAACCGGCCGGATGTCGAAGTCGAAAATCTGCGTTGGCAGCCAGAGCGTTGCGCACGCGTTGGGAATGTCGACGACGCCACTGATGTGACCTTGTACCGGCGCGGTGCCGAGGATGGCGTAAGCCTGAGCGCGCGAGTAGCCGAACTTCGTGAGGTATTCGATCGCATTGAGGCAGGCCTGCCGGTACGCGATATGGACGTCGAGATAGTACTGCTTGCCGCTCTCATCGACTGAAATGCCTTCGAAGATGAGGTAGTCGTTGTACGTCGGCGTTATCGGGCTCGGCTTGAAAATCGGATTTTTGATGCCGTATTTCGCCATGCCGCCTTTGATGAGGTCTACCTTGAGATGCAGCCATCCTGCCATCTCGATCGCGCCGCAGAAGGTGATTTCACCATCGCCCTGGCTGAAGTGCAGATCGCCCATCGAGAGTCCCGCGCCTTTGACGTATACCGGGAAGTAGATGCGCGAGCCGCGCGAGAGATCCTTGATGTCGCAGTTGCCGCCGTGCTCGCGTGGCGGCACGGTACGGGCGCCAGTTGCAGCAGCCTTGTCGCGCGCTTCGCCTTTGAGCTTGCCCATATGCGCAGTGGGTGCGAACGGCGGGTTCGCGAGGGGCGGCACGCGCTTCGGCTGCGTGCTGATGAAATCGAGCTCGCGCGCGTTCCATTTCTCGAGGAGCTTCTGATCAGGAAGACAGCCAATCAACCCCGGGTGGATGAGCCCCGCGAACTTGACCGCTGGTATGTGTCGCGAGTGCGTGTAGAGACCGCTGATGTCCCAGATCGATTTCTGCGCGAGCGGGAAGTGATCGGTGAGAAAGCCGCCGCCGTTCTGCTTGGAGAAAAATCCGTTGAAGCCCCACAGGCTTTCCGGCTTTGCGCCAACGTCGAGCAGATCAACAACGAGCAGGTCGCCCGGTTCGGCACCTTCGACGCCGATGGGTCCGCTCAAGAAATGGACTATCGAAAGATCAATATCCCTCACATCGTCGGCCGAGTCGTTGTTCTTGATGAAGCCGCCGGTCCAGTCGTAAGTCTCGATGCGGAACTCGTCACCGCATTTCACCCACGCGGCCATTGGAATATCCGGATGCCACCGGTTGTGAATCATCTCGTTTTCAAAGGGCGATTGCGCCAGATCGACTTTGACCAGGGTTTCAGGCATGGCAGACCTCCGTGGGTTTACACGACGACATCAAGTAAAAAAGCTTTCACCACGAAGGACACAAAGGGGCACAAAGGAAACCGATCTGACATGGATGGATTTCCTTCGTGTCCTTCGTGTCCTTCGTGGTCCATTCTTTAGGAAGTGCTACACCGTCAGGTATGCAGACAGAGTTTTCGCATTCGCTTCCGATGCCGTGCACTCATGCACGAGGCGCCCGCGGTCCAACACGACGAGTCGGTCAGCCACGTCGAGCGCAAACGAGAGCACCTGCTCCGATACCAGGATGGTGAGGTTCTTCAGCTTGCGGATCTCTTTCAGGCTGCGCGCGATGTCCTTGATGATCGAAGGCTGTATACCTTCCGTGGGCTCGTCGAGCAGCAGCACTTTGGGCTCACTCACCAGCGCGCGCGCAATTGCGAGCTGCTGCTGCTGGCCTCCCGATAGATTCCCGCCCTTGCGGCGGCGCATGTCGAAGAGCACCGGGAACAGACTGAAGATTTCATCTGGGATGCGCCCCTTCGCGGATTTGCGCAGTCCGGTGCGGATGTTTTCTTCAACGGTCAACGTAGAAAAAATCAGGCGGCCCTGCGGGACATAAGCGACGCCCTTCGCGACGCGCTGGTAGCTCTCCAAGCCCGCAATGTCTTCGCCGCCGACCCGCACCGAGCCCGCGCGCGTGGGCAGTATGCCCATCAAGGTTTTGAAGAGGGTCGTCTTTCCCATGCCGTTGCGACCGAGGACGGCGAGGATCTCGGCCTTGCCGGCCTGAAGGCCGAGATCGTGAATCACGACGCTTTGTCCGTAACCCGACCGCAAACCGTTCACCTGCATCATGTTCGTGCCTCTCTCTTCGCCTAATGGCGTGTCGCAGCTAATAACGTCATCCTGGCGTACCGCCAGGATCCATTTTCAGAGCTGCCGAAAGTCAAGATGGATTCCGGATCGCGCAGTTGGCGGCTCGTCCGGAACGACGGCTGTTGTGCATCGTTTCGTCGGGCCACCGTTAATGCCCGAGATACACTTCGATGACCTTCGGATTCGCTTGCACCGCTTCCATCGAGCCTTCGGCGAGCAGCTTGCCCTGGTGCAGAACCGTCACCTTGTGGGCGATGTTCTCGACGAACTCCATGTCGTGCTCGATCACGATCATCGAGCGTCCGACTGCGATGCGGTTGAGCAGCTCGGCAGTCTTCTGCCGCTCGGTCACGCTCATGCCGGCTACGGGCTCGTCGAGCATCATCAGCTCGGGCTCCTGCATGAGCAGCATGCCGATCTCGAGCCACTGCTTCTGTCCGTGCGAAAGGAGCTCGGCAGCATTCTCGAGCCGATCTTCGAGGTAAATCTCTTCCGCCACACGGTGCACGCGCTCGATGACCTCGCTGCTTCGGCGGAAGGTCATCGCGCCGAACACGGTGCGCCCGCGCGGAAAGGACACTTCGAGGTTCTCGAAGACCGTGAGGTTCTCGTAGATCGAGGGCGTCTGAAACTTGCGTCCGACGCCTGCGCGCACGATCTGATGCTCTGGCATGCGCGTGAGCTCCTTGTCTTTGAACTTCACGCTGCCTGCACTCGCACGCGTGCGGCCGCAGATCAAGTCGAGCAGCGTCGTCTTGCCGGCACCATTCGGCCCGATCACGACGCGCAGCTCGTTTTGATCCACGTAAAGGTTGAGGTCGTCGACGGCTTTGAAGCCATCGAACGAGACCGTGAGGCCTTCGACGGCCAGTGCCAGCTCGGCTTTTGCCATGATGGGATCGCTCGCAGTCAATGCGCCGGTTGGACGCGCGGAGTGGATGCACCTTCGCCCGGTGCTAAAGGAGACGGGCTGCGCACCGTCGCCGTGCCTGGGAGCGAACTGTCGACCGGCGGTGCGTCCGCTGGTGTTTCAGCGTTGCGCAGCCTGGCGCCACGGCGCCGCGCGAGCCACGGGCGCACGTGCGAATCCATCAGTCCCGCGATCCCGTTGGGAAACAGCATAACGACCAGGATGAAGAGACCGCCCATGAAGTAGAGCCACAGCGAGGGGAAAGTCTCCGAAAAATAAGTCTTGCCGAAATTGACCAGCAGCGTCCCGTAGACCGCGCCGATAAGCGACATGCGCCCGCCGACAGCCGCGAAGATCACCATCTCGATCGAGGGCACGATCCCGACGAAGGAGGGCGACATGAATCCGACCTGCAGCGTGAAGAGGGCGCCGCCGACGGCTGCGAACAATGCGGCGACGACGAACACGAAGACCTTGAAGTTCGCAACGTCGTACCCGGAGAAGCGCACCCGCTCCTCCTTGTCGCGCATCGCGAGGAGCAGTTTCCCCACCTTCGATGCGATGAGAAAGCGTCCGAACAGGATGCCGGCGATCAGCAGCACCCCGCTCGCGTAATAGAGAATGTATTTGGCCGAATCGCTGCGGATGTCCCAGCCGTGCAGGGTCTTCAGGTCGGTGATGCCGTTCACCCCGC
This sequence comes from Betaproteobacteria bacterium, assembly GCA_028291945.1. Classification (GTDB taxonomy): domain Bacteria; phylum Pseudomonadota; class Gammaproteobacteria; order Burkholderiales; family SG8-41; genus JAQGMV01. The sequence goes on along the minus strand of JAQGNH010000363.1, from coordinate 9,214 downwards.
CCGTCATCCCCTGTTGTCCGATAATGAGCACGGAGAGGATCAACGCGATCGCTTGGGTCACGATCGAGAAGTACACGTCTTTGACCCGGCGCTTGAACATTGCGACGCCGATGATGAACGCGAGCAGCGCCGGAACGAGCAATACCGCGATCACGGTCAAGGGCAGGCTTTTGAATGGCTCCCAGAACCACGGCAGCGACGTGATCTGATTCCAGTCCATGAAGTCGGGGATGCCGGGCGTGGACTGAATTTTGGTGCTGACCGGATCGGAGGCCTCGAGCTTGAGGTACATGGCCATGCAGTAGCCGCCGAGACCGAAGAACACCCCCTGGCCGAGGCTCAGGATGCCGCCGTAGCCCCAGCACAGTACGAGGCCGACTGCGACGAACGCGTAACAAAGGTATTTACCGAGGAGGCTCAGGCGGAACGGATCGAGCGCGAAGGGGAATACCGCGAAGAGGATCGCGGCGAGGACGAGCACGTCGAGTGTGCCCGCCTTTCCGCCGAGCACGTTGCGATAGATGGTTTTCATCGATGAGATCCTGTGTCGCTGACGCGCATCAGCGCCGCACCTTGATTGAGAACAGACCTTGCGGGCGCATCATGAGAATCAGGACTACAGCGCTCAGCGTCAGCACTTTCGCCATGGAGCCGTGCATGAAGAATTCCGCGGTTGCCTGCGTCTGGGCGATCGTGAATGCGGATGCGATGGTGCCTGCGAGGCTCGCGGCGCCACCGAGGACGACGGTGAGGAAGGTATCGACGATGTAGAGCGAGCCGCTCGTCGGACCGGTCGAGCCGATGGTGGTGAACGCGGCCCCGGCGATGCCAGCGATGCCGCAGCCCAGCGCGAAGGTGATGCGGTCGACGCGCCTCGTGTTGATCCCGACCGCGCCGCTCATGATGCGGTTCTGTGTGGTGGCGCGAACTCTCAGCCCCCACTGGGAGCGATAGAGCAGCAACGCCAGCATGCCGGTAAGGATCACGGTTAGACCCATCACGAAAAGACCGTTGATCGGAATGTCGATGCTCTCGCTCGGCTTGACCGATCCCATCAGCCAATCGGGGAGCGTGGCGCTCACCTCCTTCGCGCCGAAAGTCGAGCGAAACGCCTGCTGCATGACGAGCGACAAGCCCCACGTCGCGAGCAGGGTATCGAGAGGCCGGCGGTAGAGATGACGGATGAGCCCCCATTCGACGAGATAGCCGACGCAGAACGCGATCAGGAACGCCCCGGCGATCGCGAAGAAGAAGTAGTAGGGCGCAAACGCCGGCGCATAGCTGGTCGTCAGGGAGGAGAACAAGTACGTCGTATAGGCCCCGATCGTCAGAAACTCTCCGTGCGCCATGTTGATGACGCCCATCTGGCCGAAGATGATGGCGAGCCCGAGCGCCATCAGGAGTAGCACGCAGAACACCGACAGGCCGTTGAACCCCTGCATCGCCAGAATGGCGCCAAACTCGGAAAACCAGGACATCGCAGCTCCGTAAACGGACCGTTACTTCGTAGCGGTCCCGCCAGTGAACTAGCCCCTTCCCCGACCCTTCCCCAACGCCGGGGAGGGGAGTAACCGTCGCCTACGGTTCCACCTCACGTACGCCTCGGCTGAGAGGCCTTACAAACAGTCCCTCCAGACCCGGGGGATGAGCGGGTTACTGATAACCCTTGGGGAAGGGGTTCGGCTCGATCAATCCAGACTCGTAGACAACCTTGAATTGACCGTCCTTCTGCGCCACGCCGATACGCGTCTTGCTCCACAGATGATGGTTGTCATGGATCTTCACGTAGCCTTCGGGAGCGATCTTCAGCTCGATTCCCGGAGACGCGGCGGCGATCTTGTCGATATCGAAGCTGCCGGCCTTCTCGACCGCTGCTTTCCAGAGCCAGGGGCCGAGATACGCCGCCTGGGTCACGTCTCCGATCACCGATTTCTCTCCGTACTTCGCCTTGAAAGCCTCGACGAACTTCTTGTTGTTCGGGTTGTCGAGCGCCTGGAAATACTTCATCGCGGCGTAGAAGCCTTCGACGTTTTCGCCGCCGATGCCGAGCATCTCGTCCTCGGTGACCGAGATCGTGAGCAGCGTCTGCTTGTCCGAAGTGACGCCGGCGGCCTTCAACTGTTTGTAAAACGCGACGTTGCTGCCGCCGACCACGATCGCGTACACGACGTCCGGCTTCTGCAGCTTGATCTTGTTGATGAGCGAGCCGAACTGCGTCGTGCCGAGCGGGTAGTACTCCTCGCCGACGACCTTGCCCTTGAGCACGTTCTCGATGTGCTTGCGGGCGATCTTGTTGGACGTGCGCGGCCAGATATAGTCCGAGCCAATCAGAAAGAACGTCTTCGCGTTCTTCTGTTTTGCGATCCAGTCGAGGCCGGCGATGATCTGCTGTGTCGCTTCCTGGCCGGTGTAGATCACATTCTTCGACTGCTCGAGCCCTTCGTAGAACGTCGGGTAATAGAGCATGCCGTTCTCCTTTTCGAAGACCGGCAGCACCGCCTTGCGCGAAGCGGACGTCCAGCAGCCGAAGACCGCGGCGACGCGGTCGTTCACGAGCAGTTTCTTGGCCTTCTCTGCAAATGTCGGCCAATCGCTTGCGCCGTCTTCCTGAATGATCTTGATCTTGCGCCCGAGCACGCCGCCCGTTGCGTTGATCTGATCGATCGCGAGGCGCTCAGCCTGTATCGACCCCGTCTCGCTGATCGCCATTGTCCCGGTGGCGGAATGGAGCTGGCCCACGGTGACCTCGCCATCCGTCACTGCGAGCTTTGTCGTGTTCACTTTCGTCGTCGGGAATTGCTGGGCGAGCGCGGATAGCGGAAGCGCCAGCAGCGGCAGTGCGGCAATCACGCGCAGAACTTCGCGGCGGCGTGAGTTCTTGATCCTGGAAGACTCGTCGATCGGCATGATGCGGTTCTCCTAATGCTGAGTGAAAAGCGCGTGTGGACCTGTTTTGCGGTCCGTTCGCAGCAGGCCTGCAAAGATTCGTGCACCCACCGCGACGCGAATCTACCGGCGAGGCAATGACGAACAAATACGTCAATCAACGTATGCCGCCGGGCAATCTCATTTGGTGCGCACACGCCTTTTGTTGGGGCGACGTAAACGCACCCCGTACGACCGCGGCGCATCAGCGCAGTGCGAAGTCAGCGTCGCTTTGTTCATGGCCGGGCGCGTAATCGATGCTGACAGGCGATCCATCGCGTGGCTCGCTTCTTGCGTCGACGCACCGGCAATTGTTCCGATGCAGAGCGGCGTGGCCACACAGCGCATCGTCAAAGTCCGGCGCGACTACAACAAATTGGTAGCGAACGAGACCATGGAGGACTTCGCGCTGCGTTTTACGCCGCGCGCGTTCCGCAAGTGGTCGCCGTTTCGCGTCGCTAACACTGCGATCGGCGGCGTGTCGTTTCTCGCGCTGGAAGCGATCGGCGGCTCGATTACGCTCAACTACGGCTACACCAACGCCGTCTGGGCCATCGCCGTGGTGAGCGTAATCGTGTTCGTGACTGCGCTGCCGATCAGCTATCGCGCCGCGCGCAGCGGTATCGACATGGACCTTCTTACCCGCGGCGCAGGCTTCGGTTACATCGGCTCGACTTTCACCTCTCTCATCTACGCCACGTTCACATTCATCTTCTTCGCAATCGAAGCGGCCATCATGGCGCTCGCGCTCGAGCTTTATTTCGGGCTTTCGCTTCCGGTGGGCTACCTGGTGAGCTCGCTTGTCGTCATTCCGCTCGTCATGTACGGGATCACCTTCATCAGCCGCCTCCAGCTCTGGACGCAGCCGCTATGGCTCGTGCTGCTTGCGCTGCCTTACGTGTGCATCCTCGTGAAGAGTCCCGAGAGCTTCGCGCAGTTCGCGACATTCAACGGGCGCGCAGGCGACAGCCCCGACTTCGACTGGCTGCTGTTCGGGGCCGCTTCGACGGTCGCCTTCTCACTGATTGCCCAGATCGGAGAGCAGGTGGACTTCCTGCGCTTTCTTCCGGAGAAAACGGCGCGCAATCGCGTGCGGTGGTGGTCTGCCTTGCTGCTTGCGGGGCCGGGATGGATCGTACCCGGCGCTGCCAAGATGCTCGGCGGTGCATTCCTTGCGTTTCTCGCGCTTCAGCACGAGATCGATATCGGGCGTGCTGTCGAACCGACGCAGATGTACCTGGTCGGATTTGGTTACGTATTCTCCAATCCGCAGGCAGTGCTCGCCGCGACGGCGCTGTTCGTCGTCGTATCTCAGATCAAGATCAACGTCACCAACGCGTATGCAGGGTCGCTCGCGTGGTCGAACTTCTTCGCGCGCGTGACGAAAAGCCATCCCGGCCGCGTCGTCTGGCTCGTGCTGAACGTGCTCATCGCGATGATGCTGATGGTCCTGGGCGTTTTCCAGGCGCTCGAACACGTGCTGGGCATTTACTCGAATGTCGCAATCGCGTGGGTGGGTGCGCTCGTCGCGGACCTGGTCATCAACAAGCCGCTGGGCCTGAGTCCGGCGCACATCGAGTTCAAACGCGCACACCTGTACGACGTGAACCCGGTGGGCGTCGGCGCGTTGCTCGTGGCATCGACGAGCGGCATGGCCGCGTATGCGGGGGCGTTCGGGGAAGTTGCGCATGCGTTCTCCGCTTTCATCGCACTCGCGGTCGCTTTGCTGACGGCGCCGCTGATCGCGCTCCTCACTCGCGGCCGTTACTACATCGCTCGCGAGAGCGCGCCCGCAATGCCCGGTAGCTCAGTCTGCTCGGTTTGTGACAGCGAGTTCGAATCCGAGGACATGGCGCACTGCCCGGCGTACGGCGGCCCGATCTGCTCGCTCTGCTGCACGCTCGACGCGCGTTGTCTCGATCGCTGCAAGAGCGCGGCCACTATCTCCGAGCAGGTTGTGGCAATGCTCGGGGCGGTGCTGCCGTACGGGTTGCGAAGGCACGCCGCTTCGCGCGTCGCGCGCTATGTGCTGCTGCTCGCGGCGATCTGCATCGTAGTCGGCGGAGCGCTGCTCGCGATCTACCATCAGGGTACTGCGAACCTTCCTGCGACTGTTGACAGCGCGCAGGCGTTTCTCGAAGGAACCCTTGTGCGTATCTTCGCCGTGTTGATGATCGTGGCGGCGGTGATCGCATGGTGGCTGATCCTGGCCAAGGAAAGCCGGAAGGTCGCAGAGGAGGAATCGACGCGCCAGACGCAGCTCCTCATGCGGGAAATCGATGCGCACCGACGTACGGATGCCGAGCTGCAGCGCGCCAAGGAAGAAGCAGAAGCTGCGAACGAGGCGAAGAGCCGCTACGTCACGGGGGTAGGGCACGAGCTGCGTACGCCGCTCAACAGCATCCTCGGCTACGCGCAAATCCTGGGCAGGGATCCCGCGATTCCGCCGCGCCGCCGCGAGGCCGTCGCAGTGATACGGCGCAGCGGGGAGCACCTGCTGAGCCTCATCGATGGCATGCTCGACATCGCCCGCATCGAGGCCGGAAGGCTGCGCCTCGATACGAGCGAGCTGCGGCTTGCCGACCTGCTCGACGAAATAGTCAAGATGTTCAGGCCGCAGGCCGCGGAGCGGCGGCTTGCCTTCAGCTTCGTGGTTTCGACACGGCTGCCGGAAGTGGTGCATGGAGATGTGAAACGGTTGCGCCAGATCCTCATCAATCTGCTGGCGAACGCGATCAAATTTACCGAGCGCGGCAGCGTCACGCTGCGGGTGAGCTATTTGCGCGAGATGGCGACTTTCGAGATCGCGGACACCGGCATCGGCATTGCGGAGGACGATCTTACGCATATTTTCATGCCGTTCGAGCGCGGCACAACGGCAGCGGGCCAGGGCGAGCCCGGGACAGGCCTTGGCTTGACGATTGCCAAGCTGCTCACCGAGCTCATGGGCGGACAGATCAGCGTCATCAGCACACCGGGGCAGGGGAGCACGTTCGCCGCGCGTGTCTACCTTCCTGCCGTATCGACAGCGACCACGGCGCCATTGTCCGAACCGGGCGTCGGGGGGTACGCAGGTGCCGTGAAGACAATACTCGTGGTCGATGACCAGGCACCGCAGCGCAACGTGCTTTGCAGTCTTCTATCGGCTTTGGGCTTCGCAACCCTCGAAGCGGACAGTGGCGAAGCATGCCTGCGCGTGGTTTCTGAAAGGAGCGTCGACGCGATCCTGCTCGACCTCGCCATGCCCGACATAAGCGGTTGGGACACCATCCAGCGGTTGCGTGCTGCGGGCGTCACCGAGGTGCCCATCATCATCGTGTCGGCTAACGCCTTGGAAAATACGCGGGAGCGACACGCACTTTCAGCTTGCGATGACTTTATCGTCAAGCCCGTTCTGGAGGCGGAGCTGCTTTCGAAGCTCAAGCTGCACTTGCGCCTGCAGTATCAATACCCGAGCGATTCCATTGAAGGTGATGCAACAACGACCGCCGCATTGACACGGCCCTCGCAAGCGCATGTTGCCGAGCTGAAGCGTCTCGGCTCGATGGGCTATGTCAAAGGCATACGCAGCCGGCTCGACGAGATCGAACGCGAAGAACCGCAATGCGGCGCGTTCGTGCTCAAGGCACGCGAGCTCGTGTGCGCTTTCCGCCTGAACGACTACATGCGCCTGATCAACAAGGACCCATCATGATGCCATTGATGCACAACGAGTCCGACGTCGTCCTGATCGTGGATGACGTGCCGGACAACCTGGCATTGCTGTGCGACTCGCTAGACGAAGCGGGCTACGATGTGCTGGTGGCGACCGATGGGAACTGCGCGCTCGAACGTGTACGCTGCATCACGCCGGACGCAATCCTTCTCGATGCGATGATGCCCGGTCTCGACGGATTTGATACGTGCCGGCGCATCAAGGCAGAAAAAAGCTGCTCCAACGTTCCGGTGCTGTTCATGACCGCGCTGACTGAGACGGAGAGCATCGTCAAGGGATTCGACGCGGGTGGGGTCGACTACGTGACCAAACCTTTCGATCCGGGCGAAATCATCGCCCGCGTCGCCGCGCACATCCGGAATTCGAGGGCGATTACCGAAGCGCGCCGCGCGATCGACACCGCCGGTCAGGCCCTGATCGTTTACAGTCGCAGCGGCGCGGTGGTTTGGTTTTCCAGCCGGATGCGCGAATTCTTCGGCGGCGACTGTGGCGGCGATGGGGAAGCACTCGAGCGTCTTGCCGCATGGGCTTTGCGCAATATCGAGGCGCTGGATGCCGGCGAACAGGAATCCGAGTCTCACATGCGTATCGAATGCGCAGCCGAGCCGGTGATCGCGCGCTTTCTCGGTAAGGTCGGGAAGGGCCGGTTCCTGTGTGCGCTGGAATTCCAGTCGCCCGCGGGCGACGCTTTCCGCTCGCTGAATATGCGCTTCGGGCTGACGCCGCGCGAAGTGGAAGTTCTGGCATGGATTTCCAGCGGCAAAACCGATCGCGACATCGCCGACATACTCGGCATGCGCCCGCGTACCGTCAATAAGCATCTCGAGCATATCTACGTCAAGCTTGGTGTCGAGACGCGCACTGCCGCCGCGGCGATGGCTCAGGGGTGCGCACCCGGTCGACGGGGTGAGGACTGCCATTGGGTGTAGGGCCGCACGCATGCCTTCGTCAGGAGCAGGCTCTGTCGAACGATGAACGGTCCTAAATCTTTTGTTCCGCAGTATTAGCTATTGACCGCGGGCTTGACAGCAAGCTCGCGCAGATACGCAAACGGAAAGATGCCCCGGTCGTGTCCGTCGCTGAACACGAGCTGCACGGCGTTGCTGCCGCGCGGACGTGCTTCGACCACGGTGATGCCATCGACCACCTCAACCTGCTGGCCCCCCTGGCGCATGCGGCGGCATTGGCTGCACATGCACCGCGCTCGCAAAACTGCATAAGTCAACGCGTCAGTGCTGCCGCTCGCCCAGTCGATTTCGAGCGTGCTCTCTGCCGCGTTCAGACGTAGCAGACGTGGCTGATCCAGTTGCATGAGCGAAGTGGGGTTTCGGCTGAGATCGTCATTACAGGACGTTCGACACGCCCTCAGGTCCTACGGGCATGCTGAAACCGGTCAGCCCGCCTTCGCGCAGTTCGGTTCCCATTGCAGCAAGCGATTCTTCGCGGATGAGCGCTTTGAGGCGGTGAACCATGTCCATGAAAGGAAGGCTCGACGTCATCTCGGCGGTACGCGGGCGCGCGAGGGGCACGGTGATTTCAGCTTTGATGCGGCCCGGCCGCGCAGTCATGACGTAGATCTTGTCGGATAGAAAGATGGCTTCTTCGATATCGTGCGTAATGAAAAGTACCGAGATACGGAACTGCTGCCACATGTTCGTGAGGATTTCCTGCATCACTACGCGCGTCTGGGAATCGAGCGCACCGAAAGGCTCGTCCATGAGCAGGACCTGAGGATTCGTTGCCAGCGCACGCACGATACCCACACGCTGTTTCATGCCGCCGGAGAGCTGATCGGGATAGTGATTCTCGAAAGCGAGCAGCCCCGCGAGCCCGAGCAGCGTGCGCGCTGCGGGCTCCCGGTCGGCGGCGGAAACCCCGCGCATCTTCAGCCCGAACTCGACGTTCTTGCGCACGCTGAGCCATGGAAAGAGCGAGTACTGCTGAAACACGACGCCGCGGTCTGAGCCGGGGCCGCGGATTGGTTCGCCGTCGACGAGGACTTTGCCGTCAGATGGATGGACAAAACCGGCAACCATGTTGAGCAGTGTCGATTTACCGCAGCCCGACGGCCCGATGAGGGAGACGAACTGCCCCGGTTCGACATCCATCGACACGCCTCGCACGGCTTCGATGCCGCCGCCTTCTGCATCGAAAACGACCGCGGCATTGCGTATGGTGATGCATCCCCGCGCTTCAGTGCTCATCGCTTTCCAGTCGTCGAGTAGGTGAGCCAGGGCATCGCGAGACGGCTCGCACCGCGGATCGCTCCGCTGCAGGCAAGACCCAATACGCCGATCGTGATCATGCCGAGCACGATCTCCGCATAGTTGACGAGCGAATACGCTTCCCAAGTGAAGTAGCCGACGCCGAATTGTCCCGAGATCATTTCCGCTGCAATCAGGGACACCCATGCGACACCCATCCCCACGGCGAGGCCGGTGAAGATGTGGGGCAGGGCGCCCGGGAGGACGACGTTCCACAGGAGCGCGGGCTCTTTCGCGCCAAGACATTGCGCCGCACGCACGAGCACGCTGTCGATCGACTGCACGCCATGTATGGTGTTGAGCAGAATCG
>JAQGNH010000337.1 GCA_028291945.1 Betaproteobacteria bacterium | reverse complement strand
CGGCGGCGCACCACTCTCGCAAGCCCCGTCCCGGTGAGTCCCGGCATCAGGTCATCGGTGACGATGACGTCGAAGCGCGTCGGCGCGGCCTCGAACGCGGCGAGTGCGGCGTGGCTGTCGGAGAATGGCACCGGCTCGTACCCAAGCCGCGAGAGCACCTCGGCGGTCACAGCCACGAGCGGCTCCTCGTCGTCGACGAGCAGCACACGCTCGCCATTGCCTCGCGGCAGCGGGTTCTCGACCTCGATTGCGGCAGCGACCGCGATCTCCGAAAGCGGCAGGTAGATCGCGAACCTGCTGCCCTGCTCGAGGGCGCTCTTCACATCGATCGCACCGCCCAGGTCAGTTACGATGGCGTAGACCAGTGACAGCCCGAGTCCGGTACCACGCCCGATGTCTTTGGTGGTAAAGAAGGGCTCGAAGATGCGGGAGAGCGTCGCCTGATCCATGCCGCATCCACTGTCCTCGACGGAGAGGCGCACATAACGACCCGGCCTGAGCGTGCCATGCGAAAGCGCTTGGTCAGCCGCGACCTCTGCGGCCGTCAGCCCGACTCGTAGCGTCCCGCCGCCGCCCAGGGCGTGCATTGAGTTGCTGCACAGGTTCATCACCACCTGGTGCAACTGGGTGGCATCGCCGATGACGACGAGAGGTAAACCGGGAACGTTCGCGTCGAGGTGGATGTTACGGGGCAGCGAGCCTCGGACCAGCTCGAGCGTCTCGGCCACGGTGCGGCAAATATCTGTCGGCGCGCGCTTGCCGCGCTGGCTGCGGCTGTAGGTGAGGATCTGCTCGACCAGCGCGCGACCACGGGTCGCGGCGGTGAGCACGTTCTGCGCATAGCGCTTCAGTGACGAGTCGGCGGGCGCTTCTTCAAAGAGCATTTCGCCGTAGGCGAGGATGCCGGCCAGGACGTTGTTGAAGTCGTGCGCGATGCCGCCGGCGAGCCGCCCGACCGCTTCCATTTTCTCGGCCTGGCGCAGCCGTTGTCCGAGCCGGGCACGCTCCGCTTCCGCGAGCTTGCGCTCCGTAACGTCGTTGTTCGTTTCAAGGATCGCAACGGGCCGACCCTGCTCATCTCGCTGCAAAGACCAGCGGCTCGCCACCACCACCTGGGTTCCGTCTCGCTTCGTATGTGAGAGCTCTCCTTCCCAGCGGTCTGTGCGGAGCAGCTCCGCATTGATTTCTGCCAACGGCGCGGGGAAGATCGTTTGCATAAGCTCGTGAGAGACTTTGTCGAGCGCGTCCTCTCGGGTCCATTCGTACAGCTCGTGCGCACCGCGATTCCAGTAGGTAATGACGTCGTTCATGTCACGGACAAAGATGGTATCGTGCGTGAGGTCCAGGAGGCGGGCCTGCTCGCGCAGCACTTCTTCGGCCTGCTCGCGCTCGATCGCAATACTCGCAAGGTGGGTGATCTGCTCGATAACGTTACGCTCGTGCAGAACAGGCTTACGCGGTTCGCGATAGTAGGTCGCGAAGGTCCCCAGGACCCTGCCTTGTGAAGATAATATCGGCGTAGACCAGCACGCTCGCAGCCCGTGCGCTAAAGCCAGATCGCGATAATCGGCCCACAGCGAATCCGTGGCGATGTCCGAGACGATCACTGTCTCCGCGCGGTAAGCTGCCGTCCCGCACGAACCCGCGGAGGGGCCGATGAGCGCACCATCGATCGCCTCGATATAGTTTCTTGGCAGGTTGGGCGCTGCGCCGTGCCGAAGGCAGTTCACGATCGGATCCAGCAGCAGGATCGAAGACACGGAACCGCTGGATTGTTCTTCGACAGCGCGGCACAGGGCATCGAGAACGACAGCGCGAGAATCGCCCTTCGCTATCATCTCCAGGAGCCGCTTCTCCGCGGCGAGCAACATCTCGGCCCTTTTACGGTCATCGATGTCGGTCGTGGTTCCGTACCATTTGACGACGTTTCCCAACTCGTCGCACAGCGGCACGGCGCGGATCAGGAACCAGCGATAGGCCCCGTCAGCGCTTCGGGCGCGGGCTTCCTTCTCGAAAGGTTCCCCGCTCTTGACCGCGGTGTGCCAGCCGTCCTCTACCGCTGCCCGATCTTCTGGATGATATGCGGTCGCCCACCCCGAGGCCTGTTCCTCCTCCCAAGCGTGACCCGTGTAGTCCAGCCAACGCTGATTTACGAAATCAACACAGCCATCGGGAAAAGCGCTCCAGACCATACCCGGGATCGTGTCGATGACGATCCGCATCCGATCCTGCGACTTCCTGATCTGGTCCAACGCTTTTTCAAGACCCGTTCTCGCACTTCTTTGTGTCGCACTCACCAAGCCGACAAAAAGCGCTGACAGTACGAAAATAATAAAGCGCGGCATCTCCTTGGCGTCTACAGCCAACGAATGGATCGGCGTCACGAAGTAGTAATCGAAAGCCAGAATGGAAAGCACCACTGCTAGAAATCCCGCCCGCACTCCACTGAACCAGGTGCTGAACATGATGGCGCAGAGAAGCAGCGCTACGGGAGCACTGACCACATAAATGTCCATCAGGCGTGAAATGCCGAGCGCGATGGCGACGGACAGCACGGCAACCGCGTAGCTCAAGATTTCGCTTGGCCTGGGCCACCGTAGAAGTCCCGGCTTCGGTGTACCGCGGCTTCCAGATTGACGTGGCAAAGCGTCCCCTTCCCGATGTTTCCCGCTCGACCGGGGAGTAATCAGCTCACGGCGCAGCCGAAAAGATTCCCATCACGCGCGCGCCAGCGACTCGGGGGCGATCGGGCAGACGATGCACGTTTGCTGGAAAGCAATGACCGTACTCGTGATCGTTGCTCGACTTTCATAACCCCGGCAACGTGGTTGACACGGACGGCGTGTTTAGCGACGCTTCTGCAGCGCTGCTCGGTGCAGATCGCTGAGCGATGGGCTGAGTTTCCAGTGATGCCAAGGAAAGTTTAGCCGCCAGCTATCCGCCACGCGATCCAAGAAGCTCAGCCACGGCTCCTAGCAGTTCACCACGCTTGAACGGTTTCGCGAGAGCTCGTGCTGCCCCGAGGGCGACTGCGGCATTCGCATCGATTCCGTATCCCGACTCGAAAAGACCCGAAATCGCGATGATCGCAATCTGGGGATGACGCTGCTTCAACTCCGCGATGACCATGGCGCCGCTCTTTCCGGGCATGTAGATGTCAGTTACTACCAGCGCGGGCGCGGCAGTGTTGACGGCGGCGAGTCCCGCGGTTCCGTCCTCGGCTGTCCGCACGCTGTATCCGGCTGCGCTCAGCCACTCGGCGACCGCTTCGCGCATGATCGCGTCGTCTTCGATGATGAGGATGTCAGGAGTCGTGATCACTGTTCAATATGTCCGGGTGACGCGAGTAACGCCTGGCGGCTCCGTTGCGGCTGACGAGATCTGCCGCCACAGGACGCAACCCAGCTTACTCCACACTATTGGGAGTATCCTAGTCGGGTGCGGTCCGAAAAGTCACATCCGTGACGGACAGGGCGTGACCTTCGCTAGACTCGGGCTTCATGAGCACTCAGGTCATCATGAATATGCAAGCTCAGACGCCGTCAACGGCCGTGGCGCATGTCCTCGCCGTCGACGATGACCCGACGATCCGGGAAGCGATCGCCGATTATCTCGGCCAGTATGAGTTCCGCGTCACGACCGTCGCCGACGGGCAGGCGATGCAGACGGTGCTCGCCGATGACGTGGTCGACCTCCTCGTCCTCGACCTCAAGCTGCGGGGCGAGGATGGAATGGCGCTCGCGCGCCGAGTTCGCGACGAATCGGCCATTCCCATCATCATGCTTACGGGTCGCAGCGAAGAGCCTGATCGCGTGATGGGACTGGAACTGGGCGCCGACGACTATCTGACCAAACCGTTCAGCCCGCGCGAATTGCTCGCGCGGATCCGCGCCGTGCTGCGCCGCAAACGACCGGAAATACAACAGGGTAGGCCCGAGGGCATACGCGCCTACCGTTTCGACGGTTGGGAGTTGAACCTCAACACGCGGCGCCTGAGGGATCGCGATGGTCAGGCGGTGACATTGAGCAACGGCGAGTTCAGCCTGCTTGTCGTCTTTCTCGGGGCGCCTCATCGCATGCTCACGCGCGACCAGCTCCTGGACATGTCGCGGCTCCACGGCGATGACGTCTACAACCGCTCCGTCAACACGCAGGTCATGCGGCTGCGGCGCAAGCTCGAGACCGATCCCACGCGACCGCGCTACATCCGCACCGAGCGTGGCGCGGGATACGTATTCAGCTTACCGGTCGAAACGGTCTATTGACTCGCTTCGCACAGTTTGCGGCTGAGGACTAGCGTTGCTCTCAAGCCCGACCGATTGTCCGCGAGCTCGAGCTGCCCACAATGCAGCTTGGCCACCGCTGATACGAGACTGAGCCCCAGTCCGACGCCCGGCGTGCCGCGGCTGCGATCGCCGCGATAGAACCGCTCGCTCACCTTCGGCATCTCTTCCGGTGGGATACCCGGTCCGTTGTCGGCAACCGTGACGTGCACGGCTTCGCCGCGACTTACCGCCTCCACGATGATCGAGCCGTTCTTCTGCGTATACTTGATCGCGTTATCGATCAGATTGCCAATCGCCTGGCTCAGCAGCAAGGAGTCGCCCGCAATCATGATCTCGGATTCACAGGTGCAGCTCAGCGTAATCCCCTTGAGCTCTGCGAGCGGCTGATAGAAATCCACCGCATCGCGTGCGACTTCAGCAACGTCCAGCTGAGTGAAGCCCGACCGCCGCGCTCCCGATTCGATTTGTGCGAGACGCAGCAGCGCGTTGAAAATTCCAATCACTCGGTCGACATCTGCGACGGCGCTTTCGATCTCGAGCATGGTCTCTTCGGAAGAAGGCCTCGTCACCAGTAGTATTTCAAGACGCGCGCGCAACTCTGCGAGAGGCGTCCGGAGATCGTGCGCGATCG
>JAQGNH010000300.1 GCA_028291945.1 Betaproteobacteria bacterium | reverse complement strand
CGATGGAAGCTGCTCTGGGGATCGAGATTTCAGCTGCGCCGTCAGCGCGAGAAGCCGTGCGAAACACGGACATCATGATCACGGCCACCAGCGGCAACACCATCGTATTCGAAGCAAGCTCGCTCGAGCCTGGCGTTCTGTTCATGTCGCTCGCGCCCGGAGAGTTCGACGAAGACACTGTCCTACGCTCGCGTGTTTTCCTGTCGGGCAGCGACCAGGTGCTCGGCGACAACCCGCCTCGCAAACCCTTCAACACGCTGCTCTCAAGCGGAAAATTCAAGCCCGCGGATGTCGTCGCCGAGTTTGGCGATGTAGTCTCTAGGAAAAAACCCGGACGGCTCGGCAAAAACGACATCATCCTCTATGAATCGCCCGGCATGGGTATCCTCGATGCCGGCATCGGGCATTGGGTTTACAACCGCGCGCGGCAGAGAGGACTCGGAACCGAGCTGCCGTTCGGAGAAGAAGAGCGATAGTCGCGCGGCGAGTCGCTCGCTCAGTCGGCCTTGATGCCCAGCTTTCGGATGATCTCGCCGTACCGATCGTAATCGGTCTTTATCGCGATCCTGAGCTGCTCGGGCGTGCTCCCCACAGCATCGACGCCCATGTTGCCGAGCTTCTCGCGCACATCGGGCAGCTGGATCACCTTCGCGACGTCGGCCTGAATCTTTGCGACAACTTCCTTCGGCATACCGGCCGGACCGACGAGCGCATACCACGAGACGGCTTCGAAACCCCTAAGGTTAGCTGCTTCTGCGATCGTCGGAACGTTGGGCAACTGGGAAACGCGTTTGACGCTCGCTACGCCCAGAGCTCGAAGCTTTCCACTTTGAATGTACGGCATCACCGAATGAACCTGGGCGAATATCATCGCGACGTGCCCTCCGAGCAGGTCCGTCACCGATGCGCCCACGCCTTTGTACGCGATATGCGTCATGTCGGTGCCGGTCATCGCCTTGAACAGCTCGCCCGCCATGTGCGCTTGAGTGCCCACGCCCCCGGAGGCATACGTCAGCTCGCCCGGCCGCGCCTTGAGCAGGGCTATGAGCTCCTTCACCGATCTTGCCGGCACGGAAGGATGCACCACCAGCACGTTCTGGACCGAGCCCACGAGCGTGATCGGCGTGAAATCCTTGAGCACATCGAATGACAGCTTGGAATAGAGATGTGGATTGAGGGCGAGATTGCCCACGGGCGCCGAGGTCAGCGTGTAGCCGTCCGGCGCTGCTTTCGCGCCGAGCTCCATTCCGATATTGCCTGCAGCGCCGGGACGGTTGTCAACGATCACCGACTGGCCCCACATCGAGCTGAGCGGTGTTGCAATCAATCGGGGAAGCGCATCGGAAGCACCGCCGGGACTGAAAGGCACGATTATTCTGACGACCTTGTTGGGAAAAGGGGTTTGCGCGCTCGCGAAAGATGCGGCTGCAGCGAACGCGAGCCCGGTTGCCGCGACGAAGATGAACCTGAAGAAGCAAACTGCCATTCGTAACCTCTCGGTGAAGAATCTCGGATGCTTGCGGCAGAGAATCTCGGCTCGTCAAAGCGAGTCTGAGTTACTCGATAACCCCGTCACGATAGGACGCGGGACAGAACGACAAGGGACACATCTCATCGTGCGTGCGGCCGAGTGGGTCGGACGTATGCCAGTTTCCCCATACGCGCTCGCCCGCTTCCTGGGCACGCTGCCTCAGCGCATCGATGTCCAGCCCAGCGATACGCCCGTTCTGCATTCGAATCTCGCCGGCAACGATCACCGTGTCGACATCATCGCCCACGCCGCATTCGACGACCGTTTTGATCGGATCCCGCACGGGTCCCATGCGCAGCGTTCCCCTGCCGGAGAGATCGATGAGCAGTATGTCTGCGCGGGCGCCCGCCGCGAGCCTGCCGAGATCATCGCGGCCAAGTGATTTCGCGCCGCCGAGCGTTGCCGCACTGAACACGTCCGCAGCGGTCGCAGCCTTGTAGTTATGGCTCATGACCTTGCCGTGATACGAAGCCGTTCGCATGTTGAGCATCATGTCCCGCGGGTAGGTGTCCGATCCGAGCGCGATGTTGATGCCGAGCTCGGTATAGCGTTGCCAGTTGTCGAGCACGCGCGCCCGCCGCACGATGTTGATCGGGCAGTGCGAGATGGACACACCCGCTGCGCCCATAAGTTTCAAGTCCTGCGCACCCGGATAGTTGAGCCGTACGCTGTCCGCGGGCAGGTTGCCGTGGCCGATATTGAGCGTCGGGCGGAGCATGTCGAGGTCCGCGAGGATTTCGATCGGGGTTTTGCGATGCTCCCGCACCACCTCGTAGAACTCGATGATGCTGTAGGCTGCGTGAGTGGCGATCGGCAGTTTCATCTCGTCGGCTTTCTCACGCGTCATGCGCAGCAGATCGAGGCTGCAGGTCTCCAGCTCGCGCGGAACAAGAATTCCTTTGATCAGTCCTGCGCCGGCGCCATCGTGACGTTCGATCCATTTCAAAGCGCCCGTGAATTCGCGCCGGCCGTTCTCCTCGTTGACCACGCGCTTCAAGCGCCCCTGCTCGTCGCCGACCCAGCGCCCGGAATCGTAGCCAGGGCCGAGGTAACCGCGCACGCCGAGCGCGAGGCACTGCGTCATCAGCGCTTCCTGAATGCGCAGCTGGCTTCCGTACTCGACGAAAGTCGTGACGCCATTGCGCAGAAGCTCCGCGACGGTGAACAGCGCGTGCAGCTCCAGCTCTGCTTCCATGCCGGTCTCGTCGGGACGCAGGTAGCGCACGTCGCCGTGGATGCGCGTGCCTTCCTTCGGCACGCTGATCTCGAAAAACGGCTGACCGAAGTAATCTCCGCGGCCTGCGTCCGTGATCAACCGATGCGATGCGCGGTGGCCTGAGTGGACGTGCGTATCAATGAATCCGGGTGAAACGAGCTTGTCCTTGGCACCGATCTCACGGTCGACCGGACCCTCGAACTTCGGACCCACGTAGAGGATGTTGTCCCCCTCGAACACCACCTCGTGCCCGGCGTCGAGCCGATGTCGGCCCGCGTGGTGACCCACTACCCAGCCGCCGGAAATGCGTGTGCGCATCGAACCATCCTTCAGTTATCAACGGATTGCTTCGTGACCGGTATGATATCCACAATCCGCTGTGGGTTGATCTGAGCTCGACCGCATCACGCTCGATAGCTGCGAAACCAGGAGGACACAAGTGCCAGATGTACTCGTCAAGAATGCCGATTACGTGGTGACCGTCGATCGGGATCGTCGAATCATTCGCGACGGCGCCATCGCAATTTCCGGGAACAAGATCGTTGCCGTCGGAAAGACCCAGGAAGTGGCGCCGCGTTATCCGAACGCCGACGTCATCGATGCCCGCGGCAAGCTTGCGCTTCCCGGCCTCTTCGACACACACATCCACAATGCGCAGCAGCTCGGTCGGGGATTGGCCGATGAAGCGATCTCGGGTCCCGAGCGGCTGTTCAAAAGGCTGTGGGTCGTAGAATCGCACATGGATGCGGGCGACGCGCTGTGCGCTGCGCGCCTGTGCCAGCTCGAGTTGATCCGTGCAGGAACGACGTGTTTCGCCGATCCGGGCAATTACTTCGCGGCGGAGACGGCGCAGGCGGTTGGAGAGAGCGGCATGCGCGGCATGATCGCACGCACGGTGTTCGACATGGGGCAGACCAACATGGGGTCGCTCCCCAAGAATTTCTTCGAGCCCACGGACACGGCTCTCGGCCGCGCGGACGACATGGTCGCGGAGATGAACGGCCGTTTCGACGGACGGCTCAAGGCCTGGTTCTCGATGCGCGTCCCGGTCGCGTGCTCGGATGATCTGTTGCGCAAGCTCGGCGCGCTCGCGGCCATGCGTGGCGTCGGCATCATCGGTCATGCCTGTGAAAACCGCGATGAGACGACCGCATCGCATCTCAAGTACGGCATGGGCGATATCGCCCGCCTCGAGAAGCTCGGATTGCTGGGCCCGAACATGCTGCTCCTGCATATGGGCTGGGTCGATCCCAAGGAGCTCATGCTCGTACAGAAAAGAGATGTGAAGGTTTCCCTGTCGCCCGGAGCCACCTTCCATCACGCCATGGGCAACATCAATCATGGCAAGACGCCCGAGATGCTCGAGCTGGGCGTGACCGTTTCTCTCGGATCGGATTCCGCCATGTCCGGCAATTTCCTTGATGCAATACGCCAGACTTTCCTGCTGGTCGGAGGATTTCACGAGGCACGGCTCGATCCGAAGATCATACGTCCCGAAGTCGCGGTCGAGATGATAACGATCAACGGCGCGCGCTCGATGCTATGGGATGACGAGCTGGGCTCTCTCGAAGTCGGCAAGAAAGCGGACATTTCCATCCTCAATACGCAGCGCCCCGAATGGCAGCCCATCTACAACCCGATCGCGAACCTGGTCTACTGCGCCCACGGCGGCTGCGCGGATACGGTCATCGTGGATGGCAAGATACTCATGCGCGATGGCAAGGTGCTTACGCTGAACGAAACGGACCTCTACGAAGAAGCGAAAGACCGCGCCGCTTCTCTAGTCAAGCGCGCAGGCCTTGAGCAAGCCGCCGCTTCAATCTGGCCGCTCCAATGAGAAATAAACCAGGAACGAATCTCATGCTCCGCTTCGCCGCTTTACTTCTCCTCGGCACAGCCGGATCTCTCGCCTATGGCCAAGCGAATTTCCCGTCACGGCCGTTGAGGCTGATCATTCCCTACCCTGCAGGCGGTCCGACCGACGTGGTCGGCCGCGTCGTCGCGGCGAAGATGAGCGAAGCGCTTGGACAAACGATTGTCATCGACAATCGGGGAGGCGCATCCGGACTTATCGGTACCGCAGAGCTTGCCCATTCGAATCCGGACGGCTATACGCTGCTGTTTCATATCGTCACCACGGCGGCAATCAACCCGCACATTTACAGGAAGGTCCAGTTCGACTGGATCAAGGATTTCCAGGCGCTTGCGCGCATCGCGATCGTCCCGAACGTGCTTCTGATCAACAAGGATGTCCCCACGAAAAATGTGAAGGAGCTCATCGCGCTTGCAAAAGCGAGCCCAGGCAAGCTCAGTTACGCCTCATCCGGCAACGCGAGCCTGCTTCATCTCTCCGGCGCGCTGTTCGCTCAGCAGGCCGGCATCGATATACTGCACGTCCCTTACAAAGGCGCCGCGCCAGCGCTGCAGGACATCATCGCTGGTAACGTTACGATGATCTTCGCCAATGTTCCGGGACTCCTCGGCATCATCAAATCGGGACAAATGCGTGCGCTAGCGGTAACAACCGGCGAGCGCATACCGTCACTGCCCGATGTGCCGACGATGGTGGAGTCGGGTCTTCCGAAGTTTCAGAATGCAAGCTGGTTCTCGCTCTTCACCCGCGCAGGCGTGCCGGCTCCGGTGCTGACCAAGCTCGAGACTGAAGCGCTGCGCGCGATCAATAACCCGGACACGGTTGCGAGACTGAAAGAGATGGGTGCAGTCCCGGCGCCGATGGGTGTCGCCGAGTTCACGAGATTCTGGAAGGCGGAGATCGAATACTGGCGTCCCGTGGTTCTGAACCCCGCTATCAAGCTCGAATAGAACTGATCGAACGGTCTGCTCATCAACACGTGCATGTATTTGGCGCGGCGGAGTGCTAGGCAGCTGGCGCGCGCACTCTCGCCAACTGGAGTTGACTCCCTTACAGGTAACGATTAGGTTTTGACCAAGTATTGACGTGTGCAATTGCGACGCCGACATTTCGGAGGCGATGAATAGTGGACAAGGAGAGCAACATGAGACTGACATGGATGAGAACTGCCGTTGCAGCCGCCGGGCTGGCGCTGATCGCGGCAGGTCCCGCAGGCTACGCGCAGACGATCAAGATCGGCGTGAACGAGCCTCTGACCGGTGCTGTTGCCGCATCCGGCAACTTTGTCGTGAACGGGGCGAAGATCGCCGCTGACGAGATCAATGCGAAAGGCGGAATCCTCGGCTCGAAGATCGAGCTCGTGATCGAAGACAACAAAAGCAACCCGACCGAAGCGGTCGCCGCGGCTGAGAAGCTGATCGTGCGCGACAAGGTGCCCGTGATGATGGGCGCGTGGAGCTCGACTTACACGCTGGCCGTGATGCCCAAGCTGATGGAATACAAAGTGCCGATGCTCGTCGAAACGTCTTCATCGGACAAGATCACCGTCTCGGGTAACCCTTATGTGTTCCGCATCGCGCCGACATCGGGAATGGAGGCAACCGCTTTCGCCGATCGGGTCGGCACGATGAAGATCCGCAAAGCCGACTTCCTGGTCGTCAACAACGACTGGGGCAAGGGCTCGGCGGACGTATTCGGCAAGATGCTCAAGGACAAGGGCGTTGCGATCGGCGTCATCGAAACGATGGATGCCTCGGCGCAGGATCTCAACGCGCAACTGGCGAAAATCAGAAGCTCGGACGCAGATACATTGTTCGTGACGACAGCCGTCGAGCAACTGACGCTCGTGTTGAAACAAGTGCAGGCGCTGGGACTGAAGCGTCAGATCATCACCACGGGCGGTTCGCAGTCGCCTGACCAGCTCATCGAGCAAGCGGGTGCAGCCGCAAACGGAAGCTATCATCTGCTGTTCTTCCCGCCGTGGGCACCTGAAGCAACGCCGAATGCCGCAGCCGCGAAATCGTTCGTCGCCGAGTGGAGAAAGCGCGGCTACACGTTTGCAGGGCTGACTGAAGGCTTTCGCGGCTACGATGGCATCCATACGATCGCAGCGGCAATCACCAAGGCAGGCAAGGCCGAGCCGGAGGCGATCCGCGCGGCGCTCTGGGAAACACAGCTCACGGGTCTCAACGGGAAGATCGCGTTTAACAAAGTAGGCCCCTCAGGAAAGGAAAGCGGTCAGAGCACCGCGGCTGTGTACGTCGTCAAGATCGACAGCGGCAAAGTCACGCTCGTTCGCTGAGCGGAAAGAGACTGATGTGAGGTCCCTCCCCTTCGAGGGAGGGTAACAACTGCGCCTGTGTGCCATGCACGGGCCTTTCTCAGCGAGCACTGAACTGGATCAACTGCTTCAGCACATCGTCAATGCGCTGATGCTCGGCGGGACTTACGCGCTCCTCGGCATCGGCCTTACGCTGATCTTCGGCATCATGCGCGTCGTGAATTTCACCCACGGCGAGCTGTACGCGTTCGGCGGCTACATGATTTTCTTTTTGACGTCCGCGGTGGGCGTCAATTTTTATGTCGCCCTCGTCGCGGCCATGGCGCTCGGTGTCGTGCTCGGCGCCCTCATTGAACTGGTTTTGCTGCGGCCGATGCGCGGCGCCGATATCGATACGACGATGCTCATCATGATCGGCTGCTGGATCGTGCTGCAGAATACGGAGCAGATGATGTGGGGCGGCGTCGCGAAATCCATCGTATCGCCGCTTACCACAGAGCCGCTCACGATCGGACCGGTCTCAGTCGCCTGGCTGCGCGTGTTCGTATTCGGGATCGCCGCGCTGCTGATCGTGGGCACCTATGCGCTGATCCACCGCACGAAGCTCGGCAAAGCGATGCGCGCGACGTTCCAGGACCGCGACACGGCAGCGCTCATGGGCGTCAACGTGAATGCGATCAATACGGCAACGTTCGCGATCGGCTCCGGCCTCGCTGCAGCCGCAGGCGCTCTTCTGGGTGCGGTCTTCGTCGTGACGCCGACAATGGGGGATCTGGCGGCGCTCAAGGCGTTCGCCATCGTCATTCTGGGCGGTCTCGGCAGCATCAAAGGCGCCACGATCGGAGGTTTTATTCTCGCCTTCGTCGAGGAGTTGGGCGCAGGCTACATTTCGTCCGGCTATCGCGATGCGATGGGTTTTCTCCTGATCATCGTGGTGCTTCTGTTCAAGCCGACCGGGCTCTTCGCGCGCGCGGAGAGA
The DNA here is from genome assembly GCA_028291945.1 of Betaproteobacteria bacterium. Classification (GTDB taxonomy): domain Bacteria; phylum Pseudomonadota; class Gammaproteobacteria; order Burkholderiales; family SG8-41; genus JAQGMV01. The sequence continues at coordinate 2,139 of JAQGNH010000300.1, read as the reverse complement.
ATCGGGTGAGGCGCTCCCTGCCTTTCCTCTGGATTGCCTTCCTCGCATCCGTTCCGCTCTGGCTCGGCGATCCCTACTTCCTACACGTTCTGATCACGACGGGGATCTTCACCATCGCCGCGATGAGCCTGAATCTGCTCCTCGGTTATACGGGACAGTTGAGCCTGGGACACGTTGCGTTCTTTGGCATCGGCGCCTACACGAGTGCGCTGACCTCGCTCGGTTTCGACGTGAATATTTTCGGCTTGCGGATCGTGCACGAACCCTGGCCGGTCGTGATCGGCTTCGTCATGGGTATCGTGGTCGCCGGGCTGTGCGGATATGCAATCGGCAAACTTTCGTTCAAGGTGCGCGGCGCGTACTTCGTCATCGTCACCATCAGTTTCGCGGAAGTGACCCGTCTGGTCGCGCTGAACTGGGTCGAGCTGACGCAGGGTCCGCTCGCGCTCAATAACATTCCCCCGTTCACAGTGAGCTTTCCCGGCCTTGGCGAGCACACGCTGTGGGGCAAGGTGCCGAATTACTACGTAATGCTCGTCGTCGCCGTCCTGGCCTATGCCGTGATCGCCCGTCTGGTGCGCTCGCGCATCGGCCGCGCGATGATCGCCCTCAGAGAGAACGAACCGCTCGCGACCTCCGTGGGCATAGACGTCACGCGCTTTCTTGTCCTCGCCGCGGTCGTCTCTGCAGGAATAGCCGGCGCGGCGGGAGGGCTTTACGCGCATTTCGTCAGGATCATAGACCCCGACATCTTTCTGTTCATTTACACCGTCACGATGGTCATCATGGTCGTCACAGGGGGTAAAGGAACATTGGCGGGCCCCATCGTCGGCGGCCTGATCTTTGGCATCCTTCCCGTTTTTTTGCGCGCTTACGCGTCGCCGGTTGCGCAATGGATCATCTACGGCGTGCTCATGATCCTGATCGTGTTTTTCCTGCCGCGCGGCATCGTTCCAGCGGTTCGCGCGTGGTGGGAGAACAGGATGGGTGCGGCGGCGGTGGAACGCACGGGTGCGCCTATCGAGCGCGCCGGCGCAGACGCGCACTCATGATCGCGCCACCCAGTTCTGCGCACGCAGCCTTGTCGATCGAGCACGTGAGCGCACATTTCGGAGGTCTCACTGCGATCGCAGACATGACCTTCACGGTCGACGATGGCGAGCTGGTGAGCCTGATCGGGCCTAACGGCGCAGGTAAAACAACAGCGTTCAACGTCATTACCGGGTTCCTCAAGCCGACGCAGGGCGAAGTGCGTTACCGCGGCATTTCACTGAGCGGACTGAAGTCGCACGAGGTCGCAAACCTCGGGCTCGTTCGTACTTTTCAGAAGACCAGCGTATTCGGCGCCAATACAGTCTTCGACAATGTGCTTATCGGCGTGCACCGCCACGGCACGTCGTCGGTGTGGGGCACGCTGCTCGCGCTGCCACGCGTGCGAGAGGAAGAGCGGCGCTTGCGCGAAGAGGCCTGGGAGATCCTCGATTTTGTAGGGCTCGCAAAGCGCGCAGGCGAGCTTGGCGGCGCGCTGCCCTATGGCGACCAGCGGCTCCTCGAGGTCGCGGTCGCGCTTGCTGCACGCCCTACACTTCTCCTACTCGATGAGCCGGTTTCAGGAATGAATGCTTCCGAAACAATCAGTTTTATAAACCTGCTCGGCAAGATCCGTCAGCGGGGCGTAACGGTATTGCTTGTCGAACATGACATGCACCTCGTCATGAACGTGTCCGACCGCGTCGTCGTTCTGAATTACGGCAAGATCATCGCCGAAGGCGCGCCCGCCGAAATCCAGCGGAATCCCGAAGTGGTCCGCGCTTATCTCGGGCAGGGCGTGAAGCGTGCTTGAGATCGAAGGGCTCGTGTGCCGCTACGGCAAGGTCGAGGCGCTCAAGGGCGTATCGCTCGTCGTAAGAAAGGGTGAGCTGGTGACGCTGATCGGCGCGAACGGGGCGGGCAAGACGACGACGCTCAAGGCAATTTCCGGGCTCCTGCCGCCGACCGGCGGTCGCATGCTATTCGAAGGCGAAGACATCACGCGCGCGTCCCCGAGACACATCCTTTCCCGCGGCATCGCGCACTGCCCCGAGGGACGGCATGTCTTTCCCGATATGACGGTGCAGGAAAATCTGGAAATGGGCTGCT
>JAQGNH010000271.1 GCA_028291945.1 Betaproteobacteria bacterium | reverse complement strand
AGCGTGCCAAGAACGAACGTTATCCGACCAACCTTCGCATGGGAGGACAAACTGGTGTCATCGCGAGCCCGACAGGGCGTGGCGATCTCGTGGCGCACGCATACAACCGCTTCCGAGCGTCTCGGCATTGCTTCGCGCGGCGCCGCTCGCAATGACCGGTCGTTTGGCCTTCGCCTTCGCAAGCAGACGCTCAGGAAGGTCAGATCGTTGCGGTTCTGGGCGGCTCGGCCTCACGGGGAAAAATCGACAGAGGGGTCGTTGCGAGCGCCGTACCAGCAGGTTTGAAGGTAAGTCGGTTGCGTTTCGCACGCGCAGCGCGAGCAGGGCGCTTCCGTGCGAGGGGAGTGTGGCCCGCAGCCGGTCCGAAACCGGTGGAACGAACGGAGCCTTGTTACCCGGAAAGCCGAGCGCTCATTGAGGCGGCGGGCCCTGGCTCACGCGCGACAGGCGCTCCGGAGCCACATGCCTGTTGAATACGGCCCTCACCTGCTCGGCGTTCGTGTCGAGGTAGCGGCGCGCCGCACGTGTCGGCTCGTCGAGCGGCAGCTCGAGCACTTCACGGCCGATCAGCCGCTGCGCGATCTCGCTGATACTCGATTCCTCGAGCGGGATGCGGTGGACCAGCAGTGCTTTTGCGCGCTGCAGCTCGCCAGAAGTCACAGGCACCGTGCGCATCTGCCGCAGCTCGCGTTCGATCATCGCATGCACGCGCGAGACATTCTGCGGATCCGACGCATATTGAATCGAATACACGCTGCGCGTCTTGCCTGCCTGCAGACCCGAATCGATCGCATATACGAGCCCCGCAGACATTCGGACATCGCGCGACAGACGCGAGGAATAAAAGGCGCCTCCAAGTACCGTGTTGCCGAGCTGAAGCGGGTAGTAATCGGGGTTGGCGCGTACCAGATCGAGGGTTTGCGCAAGCGTGACGCGATCCTGCACCCTGCTCTTGTCGGGAACTGCGATGATCACGGCGGGATTCGGCGGCACGGGCGGAAGATCGGTGGGCGGCTTCGGGCCTTCCGCGCTCCAGGCGCCGAAATGCTTTTCTATCGCGGCCCGTGCACTCTCAGGCGTCACGTTTCCGATGACCACGATGGTCGTGAGATCCGGTCGAAAGGCAGCGCGGTAATACTCGCGCACGTCTTCGAGCGTCACGGCGTCGACGGTCGCAGGCAGAGCCTCGCGTTGCGCCGGGTCGCCTTTCGGAAAGAGCGCCGCCACGAGAGCGCGTTCGCTGAGGTAGCCCGGGCTCGTGAGGCGGCTGTCGACGCTTTCGAGAACCTGCTTCTTCACGACTTTGAAAGCGTCCTCCGGAAAAGCGGGCGCGAGCTCGTTTTCGCCAAGCAAGGCCACTGCACGCTCGAAATCTTCCGTGAGCACCTCAACGCCGAAGTCGCGGCCGGCGCGCGCGTCCGCGCCCAGCTCGTCATACGCCGCCTGCAAAGCAAGCCGGTCGAAGCGTTTCGTGCCGTACGAGAAAAGCTGCTCGACGATGTCCGAGAGTCCTTCCTTGCCGGCGGGCTCCGTCAGCTCGGAGCGGATTTTCACGTGACCGTACACGCTGACCGTGTTGCTGATGGTCTCCGGCTGCACGAGCAGGGTGATGCCGTTAGAGAGGCGCGTCACGACCGGGTGCACCTTGGACTGCGGCACCTTCAGATCTTCGATCGCTTTGCGTGCCCAGGGTGGCAGGGCCGTCGGCTTCACGTTGGCCAGCGTGATCCGCTCCTCGCGCGTTACTTTCCCGGACGATATCGGTTTTCCGGATCCGGTGGGCGTGAGCACGGCCGTGACCGCGTGATCGAGATCGAGATAGCGGCGCGCCGCACGGTTGACGTCGTCGACGGTCACGCTCTCGATGCGCCGCAACTCCTCCTGCGGGCTGTCGAGCCCCTCAACGGCGACTGCGCGAGACCACGCTGCGGCGAGACCGTTGATCGAATTCTTCTGCACCTCGAGCTCGCGCCGCGCCGCACGCTTCGTCGCGTCGACGAGCTCCGGTTGGACACCGTTTTTCGCGACTTCCGCAAGCACGTTGCGCAGCTCCGTTTGCAGCGCGGTCGCGTTGCGCGTACTCCCCGACGCAGCAACTGCGTATGCAATGCCCGATTGCGGCAGCGCATCCAGTACGAATTGCGTGCCGAGCGCTTTACCCTCGGGCACGAGCGCGTACAGAGGCCCGCGCTGACTGTTGAGCACGTCGGCGAGGACCTGCACGGCGGGATAATCAACGCTTCTCAGACCCGGCACGCGCAAGGCCACGACGTCCAGGGTATAGGGCAGATCGGTATCGAGCGCGATGTTGCGCGCGGTAACCGGCCGCAACTGTATGCTGCCGCGCGCCGGGAGCTTGCGTGGTGCGATGGATTCGAACTGGGCTTTGATTTTCTTCAGTGCTTCGGGCGGGTCCACGTCACCGACCACGACGAGCAGCGCATTGTTGGGCGCATACCACGTGCGGTGAAAACGCTTGAGCTGCGGCGCAGTCGTCTTCATGAACGACTCGCGCGTGCCGAGCGCGTCGTGCGCGTAGCGCGTTCCCGCGAACAGCGTTTCGCGCAGCTGCGTCGAAAGCACATAGAACGGGCTCGAAAGATCCTGCGCGATCTCCTGCAACAACGCGCCTCGCTCCTGCTGCCACGAGCTCGCGCTGAGCGTGAGATCGCGCATGCGCAGTGCCTCGATCCGCAGAACGATATCGAGATTGTCGGCGGGGACTGAATAGAGATACTGCGTCAGCGTCTGCTGCGTGTTCGCGTTGAAGTTGCCGCCGATGATGCTGCCGATGTCTGCGAGCTGCGTCGCCGACAACCCGGGGCTTCCGCGAAACATCATGTGCTCGAGCGCGTGTGCGGTGCCGGGAAACCCGGGCGGTGTGTCATCCGCACCCACGAAATAATTCACGGCGGTGCTCACGACGGGCGCGAGATCGTTACGCACGATGATCACGCGCAGGCCATTGTTGAGCGTCGCCTTGAGCACGCCCTGTTCGGCGCCCTGCGCGCCGCCTGCGAACATCGCAGTTGCGACGAAAAAGGCGAGCCAGACGTAACGACCAAACTGTGTTTTCGAATTCAAAGAGGCTTTTCCTTCACGTTCATTTGGGGTCGTTCAGCAGCGCGCTGCTTGTCGGCGCGTCCGATCTCGACCGCCCGGTCGAAGCCAGATACGGGATGTCCGCTCGATGGAAGGGTTCGGCGTCAGGTGTGAGCTACTCCTTCGGCAACCAGTACTCGCGCATGAGTTCGTGCGACCAACCTGGCTGGCGGACCTGTTCGCGTGGGAGGAACTCAACGATGACCGGTTTGATGTCGAGTACTGGCGTTCCATTGATTGCGTCGAGCTCTGCAACGATGAGCTTGGTGCCTTCAATCCGAACGACACGGCAGATGGTGCTGCCAATGCGGTTCGGACGGTTCTTGCCACGCTGCGCGAAGATACCAACGGCTGGCCAGGCTCGGTTGTTCCTCGGGTGACGAGCACCGACCACGATCTTCGATGGCTCCACTTCGTGGAACACGAATAGCACCTCGACATGTGAGAAATCGGCAAGGCCCTGCAGCGCGTCAGCGTTGAACTCCTCCGTGAGAGCGATCGTTGCCTCTTCTCCGCCCCAGAAATCATCCTCCGCATGAGGACGGATCGCCTCAACAAAGCCCACTGCCTGTACTTCTTGCTTCATTGCTTCGCGGCCTCCCGTGACGCCCAACGTCGGATCTCGCAGGGCCACTGCGCGGTCAATTTACAGTCACCCGATCGACGCAAGAACTGTCGATCTCTTTCGGGCCTTGAGCTCCGACTAGGGTACCAAGCGGCCCTTCGACATACCCGCCTACAGAGCAACTTACACCGAAGCCGGCATTCTTAGAGCGAGTGTCAGTGAGGTTGGGGCCCTCGCGCCGCGCTGTTCCCTCGCTGCGGAAATTCACGCCCCCGCCGTGGCTGACGGTAATACCGTTTGAAGTGCTGCCATTGATTGAGTTTGCGAGGATGTCCGCCTGTGAATTCCGGGTAATCCAGATCCCGCTGCCCTTGCTGTTGATAATGGTTGCCGACGATCCAGGCGCTAGAGCCGCCGCGCAAAATGATTCCATGAGTGCCTGTGTTGCGGATCGTATTCGGTCCGAGATCCGCGATTAGAAAGCCGATCCGCGCGTTAGAGCTCTCCAGAACGTAGATTCCCTCGCCCGGCACGTCTTCGATAACGTTGTTGGCGATTCGGCCAATGCTCCCTTGATCAAGGTGGATTCCCTGTCTGCCGGTCCGTCGGATCGTGTTCCCATCGATAATAGCCGATGCGCCCGCTGCTGCGCCCGACAGATGGATACCGTCGCGACCAGCGGTCAGCGTGAAACCCATACCACCCCACGCTGACACGCGTCCGCTCGAACTATAGTTAGTCCGGGGGCTCGGGAACAAGCTCAATTTCGTGTTCATCACACCATTGCTTCAGTGCTCGTTCGGTTGCGTCCTTTTCGAAGGCATACCAGTTTTCAAGAGCTCCACGGTCTTGGAGTAGCTCCTTGAACCGGCTGTAAGCCCCACGTTTGTGGAAGTAGCCCAGCACTCTGCCGAATTCCCTCGGCAGCTGCTGCTCAGTGAACGACAGCGCGAGCTTTCTGCCAAGGTCCAGATCGTTCTTGTGCGGCAGTGCCAGATATCTGTCTGACACTTCAAGGTCCTCCGGGGTTTCTTCCTCAAGATCGATGACGTCGGAGATACAGTGAAGGGAGCCAGTGTCGAGGTTGACGAAGGCTCGGCTTTCGTGGGGTGCGCCGAAACTTGCGAACTCGAAGGCGTCGATGAACTCAGACCACTTGACAGCGACCATGGCGTTGTATGAGCGGCCTTACGTTTGAGCTCCGCCGCAGGTCATGTTGCGACGTGGCGCAGATCCTGGAGCCAAGCTCCCGCTCTGTGTGCTTCATCCTCGTGCTCCTCATCACGCCACGGTTCGCTCAGTGCGGCCAAATACCATTCCTGCATCGACGGTAAAGACAACAGGCGGTTGACGTATTCGCGCGAACGCGCAGACAGGGGTGGTTCGTATGATTGAACACGGAATGCGACGGGCGCAAAGAATGCGTCCACGGCGGTAAATGCTTCGCTGGCCAGAAATGGTCCACCGAAGCGGGCGAGCCCGTCATTCCACAACTCGTCAATTCGCGCCCACTCCTGCAGTAGTGCAGGAGGGTACGCGTCGATTCGAACGCGTATCCCGCAATTCATGGTGCAGATGTCACGGAGTTTTGAAAAACCCGAATGCATCTCGGCGGCAGCGCAACGAGCCCATGCACGAGCGACTGAATCACTTGGCCATACTTTAGGCACTCGCTCGGCCAAGAACTCAGTGATCGCAAGAGAGTCCCAGACGACATTACTGCCGTCAACAAGGCACGGGACCTTGCCAGTGGGTGAGAATGCGCGAAAAGCGTTCGGATCACCTGCCCCTCCGAATGGCACTATCTTCTCCTCGAAAGGAATACGGAGCTCTCGCATGAGCACCCACGGTCGCAACGACCACGAGGAGTAGTTTTTGTTGGCGATGAACAGTTCAAACATAAGTCGTGGAGGCCTCGCCTGGTGGGAATAACGCCCAACGTTCAACATGAACGGCGATCGCACGCAAGCGAAGCTTGCCAGAGGACGTCCGCTCGATGAAGTAGTTAGGCATCACCGCGTGAATAAACCCTTGGCGACCATATAGCCGCCAACCAGAAACATGGCAACGAAGAACCAACGTCGGAAAGCTACCGGTTCGATGCGATGTCGTGTGGCTTGCCCGAAGAACATGCCTGCCAGAGCGGGCACAACCGCCACCAAAGAAGCGAGCACGAGCCCCTGGGAGTAGCTGCCTGAAACTCCGAGACCGACTGCAAGGGCGATCGTGGAAACCGTGAATGACAGACCCAGTGCCTGAATCAGCTCATCTTTGGTGAACCCAAGCGCGCTCAAGTACGGGACCGCTGGAACCACGAACACTCCGGTGGCTCCCGTGAGTACGCCCGTGATGATGCCGACGGCTGGCGACAAGGAGGATTCGCTACGAGTAGAAACCGACAGGCGCGGCAGGAACAGGCCAAGCAGGCCATACGCGCCCAGCACTCCCCCCAATGCAATAGAGGGCCAGCGAGAAGCTCCTGAAGTGAGAAACTGAATACCGACTGCGGTTCCGACACAGACTAGAAGCAGCATCGTCGCCAAGCGGCGGGCGATACCGCGAGCGGCCGGCCCGGCCAAGTACTGCCAGACATTGGTTACTAACGAAGGAACGACGAGGAGCGCCGCCGCCTGAACAGGCTGCATTACAAGACCCAGGGCGCCCATCGCTACCGTCGGCAGCCCCATGCCGACGACGCCCTTCACCCAGCCGGCGAGCAGAAAGATACCGGCGACTAGAGCGATGGATTCGACTTGCGGCATCTATGGTGCCTAAGGTAGAGCTCAGCGGCGCCCGCTTGCGAGCGTCCGCTGGAGCGACAGGTTATGTGTCGTCACGCGGGTTCTTGCCATACCGTTGTTTGTATCGAAGACGACACTTGACCAAGATTTCTTTTCTTTCCCTTTCGCTTGCCTCGCTCCAACGGACGATTTCTGAAATTGATCGATAACAACCCAAACAAATATCATCGTCGTCAAGACAGCAATTGCGAACACATGGTGTTTGTATGCTGCCGATAGGTCCCTTAGTACGATCAGTCATCGCAGTCTCTCGTACGCACTACACACATAACGTACTGTGAACGTCGTAATTATCATCTATCCTGATTATTGCGACTTTGAGTTGTCATCGTCCGCTTGAGCGTCAACAGTTTAGCCTGCTCCGTTCAAATTAAAATACTGAGAGAGGCCGCGCAGCACGCAGCCCTATTTTGTTAGGCCGCGTGGCACACAAAATCGGTGTGTGGCATCAGATACTTGTAGTCATGCCCCTCCACCGGTACAACAGTCGCGTCGCCGTGCGTGCCCGTTTGTTAATTCGCAATCTCACCTCGCAGCCAGCTCACTCCGAAAATGCGCCCGAACGTCTGCCAGCAGTTTGTTCATTCGACCTTCGCGTATCTCACGCGTCGACGTTCCGATATGCGGAGCGAGAACGACATTATTAATGCTCATCAGCTCAGTCGGAACCTGCGGCTCGTCTTTAAAGACGTCGAGCGCCGCACCTGCGATCTGATGGTGCGCCAGAGCCGCGATCAGCGCCTGATCGTCGACAATTGCGCCGCGCGCAACGTTGACGAGGTAGCCATCTGCGCCGAGCGCAGTGAGAATGCGCGAGTCGACGAGGTTGCGGGTGGCATCGGTCAATGGGCACGTGACTACGAGGCAATCGACTGCTCGCGCCATTTTTTCGAGGTCGTCGAAGTACGGATGCGGAACGCCGTGTTTCTGGCGTAGGCCGTAGTAACAGACGGCCATGTCGAAGCCTGCGGCGCGCTTCGCGATCTGCTGTCCAATCCTGCCGAAGCCGACTATGCCGAGAGTCTTTCCGCGCACGTCCACGCCTGAGGCGAATACGCCATTCGGCCATTGCCCAGCTCGCACGAACCGATCGGCCTCGCACAATCGACGCATTACCGCGACGATCATCCCCATCGCAAGATCAGCGACGGGTTCAGCAGTTGAGTCCGCGGTCTGGGTCACCACAACGTTACGTTCCTTCGCTGCGGCAAGGTCGATCAGCTGCACGCCCGCACCAAAACACGCAAGCATTTCGAGATTGGGCATCGCATCGAAATCGGCTCGGCTGAATCCTGTCGGCGGCGTCGTGACTGCAGCGCGAACATTGCCACACGCTTCAGCGATGAAGGCGTGGGGATCCGGCTTTATCCAAAGCTTGTGCACGATGAAATCGCGTTCGAGTTGCACGATGGCAGGCTCGTAGATCGCCTTCATCAACACGATCTGGGGTTGGGCCATGTCAGCGCGGCTCCAGTCGGGTGTTCGACACTCCGGTAAGCAACGTCGCGGCAGACGTCGGAATCATCGCGACCACTCGCGCAGAAAGCGGACTTCAGACTGAGTCAGGTAGCCAAACGCATGCGATGCCGCCGACATAGGTGATCACCCCTTCCTTTCATGAACCATGAGCCATGAGAATACCTGCCAAGACGGGCTGCACACCACACCTCTCGATTCGAGCGGCGCACCTTGACGCTGATATGCAAATGACGCACGATAAATCGGCAGGGCTGTGCTGCGGTTTCACTTCTAACGAGGGGGAGCGAATTGCACCGATGAAAACAATACCCGCATTGTTGATGCTCGCGCTTGGCGCGACCTTGCCCGCGGTGCATGGGCAGACCGGAAAATGGCCTGACAAGCCCGTGCGCGTCGTGGTGCCCTTTGCCCCCGGCGGGAGCACCGACATCATCGCGCGCGTGCTCACCGCGCGGCTCTCCCAGGAATTCGGCCAGCAGTTCATCGTCGACAACCGCTCCGGCGCCGGCGGATCGATCGGCACCGACATCGTCGTGCGCGCGAACCCGGACGGCTACACGCTCATCATCGTTGCAACGAGCTACGCCACCAACGCGGCGCTCTACAAGCTGCCTTACGATCCAGTCAAGGACATCGCGTCGATCGGCATGTTGCACAAGGGGCCGTTCGCGCTCGCGGTGAACTCTTCGATCACTGCCGGTAACGTGAAGGATTTCATCGAGCTTGCACGCTCGAAACCGCGCGCGCTCACCTACGGCTCTTCGGGCATCGGCGGGGCCACTCATCTCGCGACCGAGCTTTTTCTGCAGATGACGAAGACGAGCATGGTGCACGTTCCCTACAAGGGCGACGCGCCCGCCATCGCCGACCTCCTCGGCGGCCAGATCCAGCTCATATTCTGTTCGGTGCCGGCGTTGATACCGCACTTGAAAGGCGGCCGGTTGCGCGGGCTTGCCGTCACCACCGAACAACGCTTCGCGGAACTGCCCGATTTGCCTGCGATCGCCGAAACGCTGCCCGGTTACGAGCACACGTCTTGGAACGGCATGTGGGCGCCGGCACGAACACCGAAGGACATCATCTCGCGCCTCAACGTTTCCCTCGGGCGCATCCTCAAGCAGCCGGATGTGCTGGAGCGGCTCCGCGCGGACGGGAGAGAGCCTGCGCACTCGTCGCCCGAAGAGTTCTCACGCGTGATCGCGCGCGAAATCGACAAGTGGAATCGGGTGGTGAAGGTCGGCAACATCAAGGTGCAGTAACCAAATTCTTGCAAGTCCGCAACAGAATGACCGTCTCGCTTCGGCAGCAGTGGTGCTCAGCGTCCAGCCGGCGCAGTCGAAGCATCAGGGTGGGGATCACCAATAAACCGTTCGTATGAGCCCTTCGCTTGGACGGGTCAGCGGATTGCATCACCGAGGCGAGTGCATCCGTGCGACTTACCACCGTCACTCCGTCACTCGTCAGTCGTCACTTCGTCACTTCGTCACTGACTCACGATAGCCGCAAAAGCTTCGCCGCATTACCGCGCAGGATCCGTTCGAGGTCTGCGGCGGGAAGCTTCAACTCCTCCACGAGTGCGTTCGGCTGCTCGACGTCCATCTTCGCGTAATTGTCGGTGCCGATGACGACGCGGTCCGATCCGACGAGATCGATCATGAAGCGCAGCGTTTCCGGGTAGTACGCGAGCGTGTCGTAATGGAAGCGCCGGATGTATTCCCTGAATGGGCGCTGCAGCTTGATGTCCGACACGCCTTTCTTGATGCTGTGCTCGATGCGTCCCGCAATGTAGGGGAAGCAGCCGCCGGAATGCGGCAGCACGATTTGGAGTTTTGGAAACTTGTCGAGCAGACCACTAGAGATGAACTTGACCACGAGCGTGGCGGTCTCGAACGGAAAGCCGAGCGTGTTGTACATGAACGACGCGCCTGCGAGTCGCTCGGGGCCGCCGTAGTGGTTCTCGACGCCGTCCAGCGGATGAAACAGGAGCGGATAACCGAGCTCTTCGCAGTGAGCCAGCAGCGGCAGATACTCGCGTTCAAAAATGTAGTCGTGGCCCTCGACTGAGGTGGGCAGGTGGACCGCGCGTATGCCGGGCTTGCCAGCCACTCGGTCAAGCTCCTTCACGGCCGCTGAGGGATCGCGCATCGGCATCGCGACGCCTGCGATGAAGCGATCGGGAAAAGACTTGTGTGCCTCTATCGCCGCATCGTTGACGATCCGCGCAAGAGTATTCGCCGAGTCCTGCGAGGCCCACTGCCATGGCATCGCGCCCGAGAGCGTCAGTACGTGCATCCTGATGTTGCGCTCATCCATCCACGCCATGCGCTTTTCCAGATCGAACATGAGCGGGCTCAGCGGACCGCCGGCAGCTTTGTGGCCGAGTTTCTCCACTTCCCTTACGTACGCTTCAGGCGCCCAATGCGCATGCGCGTCGATCGAACCTGCCCTGCTCGTTTTTCCTTCCATGCTCGGCTTTCCGTCCGTCATAGTTACTTCGTCGACTCTACCACGGCCGTCGCGAACCACTCCGATCTCACACGACCGGCATACGCGACCTATAATCGAGTGCTGACAAGTGGACGTTCCATACCAACCCCAGGTGGGCGATGCCGCAACAAGCTGAGATTCACCAGATCGAATCGGTCGAGCATTTCACCGAATTCGTCTACGAGCAAGGCTGGACGGACGGCCTGCCTGTGTTCCCGCCGACTCGCAAAGCAGTCGAAGGGTTACTCGCCTATGCCCGACGCGATCCCGACGAAGTGCTGGGCACGATCTTTCCCGGAGACGGTGTTGCGACGGTGCGCAACGTTGCAGCGAACTGCGCCATGGCGGGTTGCCTCCCTGAGCACGTGCCGGTCGTGCTCACTGCAGTCGAATGTCTCGTCGATCCGGCCATGCCGATTACGACGACACAATCGACCGGCTCGGCATCGATACTCACCGTCGTCACGGGCCCCGTCGTACGAGAGCTCGATTTCCATACGCGCGAATGGATCTTCGGGCCGAACGGAGGACGCGCGAACGGCGCGATCGGCAGAGCCATCCGATTGATCCTGTGGAACATAGGCCGCGCACACCCGGGCAAACTCATCAAAGGAACGATGGGTCATCCGGCGTCATGGAGCTACTGCATCGGGGAAGAGCAGGAGATCACGCCGTGGGCCCCCATGCATGTCGACCTCGGCATCGCCGCGTCCGACAGCGCCGTGACCGTCATGAAAGCCGGCGAGCACACGCAACTCGCCGTTCCGGTGAACACGGTGGGACTGAACGAATGCATCACGCTGCTCGCGCGCGGGATCGGACGGCTCGGCATCACGACAAGCGGCGGCAAGCGCGCCTTTCTCTACGTGATCAACCCGGCGCTTGCACAGACGTTCGATCGCGCCGGCTTCACGCGGGAGAAGCTCAAGAGTGCGATTGCCGAGCGCGCATTCAAGTATTCATACGATTGGCAGAACGACAAGAATCAGGGCAATGCGGAGCCGTTTCCCGATCCGGACACGCGCGTGCGCAGCGAGCGCGAGATTTTCGTGTCCCCGATTACGCCTGCCGAAATTCATATCGTCGTGGGCGGAGGCGAAGCGCCTCAGATGGGTCATTGCATCGCCATCTCGAGCCGCAGCTCGGCGGGTGAGCCCATGCTCACCAAGAAAATAAGTTTTCCTGAATGATATTTGGAGGTCTTGTGATCGAGCTCATCAGCCCTGTGGGTTATCCGCGTATCCAGGAGCAGGCCCAGCGCCGCTCTCTGGACACGCCCGTCGGCCGGCGCGTGGGATTCATATGGAATCAATACCAGGCGACACGGCAGTTCTGGCCGCGCCTGGAGCGCGCGCTCGAAGAGCTTGCGACGCCCGCGTCGGTGCAGCGCGCATACAAAAGTAATACGTGGATGCCGCTCGAGAGCGCCAAATTCAGTGCGCTCGCGGACTCCGTCGATTACATGGTTATCGGTGTCGGCGCCTGAGGCTCCTGCACCGGCGCCGCCGTGCGCGACGCATTCCAGGCATGGAAGCAGGGCATACCCGCAGTCGTTCTCGTTCATGAGCCATTCGCGACGCTCGCGAAAGCACAGTGCCAGGCGCTCGGCGCGAAAGACCCCGTAACGCTCGTGTACAAGCAGGATGCGCCGGCACGGGAATCCGATGAGGAAAGCGCAGCGAAGGCTCGCCACGTCGCAGCAGAAGTCGTGAGACTGCTGAGCTCCGCCGCGCGTGCTTAAAAACAGCGCCGCTGTCGAACGATGAACGGCCCATCCATTCGGCTGGTTGTAGTCCTTCTCCAGCTGATCGCAAGCGGCGTCTTGATATTCGACGCGCGCGTGGCTGCTGCGCAGCCTTATCCGGTGCGCCCGATACGTCTCGTGACCGCCGAAGCCGGCGGCGGCAACGATGTTCAGGCGCGCCTGATCGCTCAAGGGCTGTCGATGAGGATGGGACAGCGGGTGGTTGTAGACAATCGGCCGAGCGGCGTCATACCCGGAGAGATCGTTTCAAAAGCGGCGCCGGACGGTTACACGGTGCTCCTCTACAACAATACGTTCTGGATCGGAACGCTGATGCAGAAGACGCCTTACGATGTGACGAAGGATTTTTCAGCCGTCGTATGGGTCTCGAGCACGCCGAACGTTCTCGTCGTGAATTCAGCGGTGCCGGTGAAATCAGTCGCAGAGCTTATTGCGCTCGCCAAAGCGAACCCCGGCGATCTCAACTACGCATCGAGCGGCAACGGCGCTTCGAATCATCTCGCGGGAGAGCTCTTCAAGGCGATGGCGGCCGTCAAGATCGTGCGTATCGCGTACAAAGGCGCCGCGCAGGGGCTCAACGATCTGATCGGCGGCCGCGTGCAGCTGATGTTCCCGACTTCAGTCTCTGTAATGGCTTTCCTGAGGTCAGGACAAGTGAGGGCGCTCGCCGTGACGAGCGCAGAGCCGTCTACCCTGACACCAGGATTGCCGACGATTGCTGCAGCGGGCTTACCGGGTTACGAATCGATCGCCATATACGGCGTGTTTGCTCCGGCGGCGACGCCGCAGCCTGTCGTACAGAAGCTCAACAGCGAAATCGTTCGTGTGCTCAGCGCGCCCGATCTCAAGGAGAGGTTTTTAAGTGTCGGCATGGAGCCCATTGGCGGCTCACCGGATCAGCTTGCAGCCACGATCAGATCAGATATGACCAGAATGGCGAAGGTGATCAAGGACGCCGGCATACGCGCTGAGTAGCGAAGCATGGAGCAATGGATCGCGCTCGGGTGTCACGCACTGCGTGCGTGGCGCTGCCATCCTTCGTTCATGATCGTCGTGCGCCACGGGATTGCTTCGTCACGGTGCCCCTCGCAATGACCTCGTAGAGAGTCGTCAACTGTCCGCTTTCATGCCAGCAGCCTTAATGATCTTTCCCCACTTCGCAATCTCGGCGCGCGTGTAGTCGCGCATCTCTTCGGGCGTGCTCGGACGAGGCTCGTGTCCCTGCTGAATGAGGCGATCGACGATATCCCGGGTCGCGAGGGCACGTGCGATTTCGGCGTTCAGCTTGAGTACGATCTCGCGCGGCGTTTTCGCAGGCGCGAGAATGCTGTACCACGTCACAACTTCCACGCCCGGGTACGTCTCGGACAAGGTCGGCGTATCCGGGATGATCGGCGAGCGTTTGGGACCGCCCGTCGCGAGCAGCGTGAGCCGGCCCGATTTGACGTGCGGCAGCGCCGTGGCAAGGCTGTTGAACAGAAGGTGAACCTCGCCGGCGACGAGAGCGGCCACGGCGGGAACCCCGCCCTTGTAGGAGACCTGCTGCACTTCGATGCCGGTGCGCATCTTGAGGAGCTCACAGCCGAGGTGCGACGTGCTGCCGGTGCCGAGTGTGCCGAAATTGAAGAAACCGGGTTTAGCTTTGGCGAGCGTGACGAGCTCGCTTACGCTCTTTGCACCGACCGAAGGATGTGCGACCAGCACGAATGGGCTCAAGACGACCATGCTCACTTGTGCGAAGTCCTTGATCGGGTCGTATCGTATGCTCGGCTGCAACAACGGCGCGAACACCATGGTCGCACCCGAGCCGAGCAGCAGCGTATAGCCGTCCGGCGCGGCCCGCGCGGCGATCTCCGCGCCGATAATGCCGCCCGCCCCCGCACGCGTGTCGATGACGACCTGCTGACCCCACGCTTCGGTGAATCTTTGCCCGACCAGACGCGCAACCAGCTCCGCAGGCCCGCCGGCTGCAGTCGTGTTGATGATGCGTATCGGCTTGTTGGGATAGCCTTGCGCAGCGCAGAAATTAACCGCCATGCACAGCGCGGTTGTCACGGCCGCGAGCGCCGCCGCAACATGTGCCGAGCGTTGCGTGCGCGTCAGTGGATCCCTGGCGAATGTCCTGGCCCTGGTCACGCTGCCCCTCGAAATGACAGCCGTGCTGCGCCCTAAGCCGCGCCGCGCCGAAGGAGCGGCGTATCGGTTTTCATCCGGCGATCGCCTTGCGCAGCTCGCCCGTGACACGCATTGCTTCGACCGTCAGGAAGGCGATATCACTGTTGGTCGTAAGGAACTGCGCGCCTTTGCGTATGAAGTCGGTTTGACGCGCCACGTTGCGGTCACCTCCAACGCCGGGGATCTTGCCATGCTTCTTGGACGCAGCGATCACGCGATCGAGCGCAGCGATGTGCTGCTCACTGCCGAAAGAGCCGGGTTTACCCATCGCGGTGAGTAAGTCGTTCGAGCCCACGTGGACGACATCGACGCCTTCGACCGCCGCAATGGCTTCGACGTTGTCGAGCCCTTCCTGCGTTTCGATCATGCACACGACGAGCGTGTTCTCGGTCAACGCGTTGAGCGTGTCCGGCATCGGCATCGCTTTGTAGTCGAATATCGGATAGGTGCCGGCGACCGATCGCTTTCCGAGCGGTGGAAATCGGCATCTGTTCACCGCACGCTTGGCCTCCGCAGCAGTATTCACGTCCGGAAAGACGATGCCCGTGACGCCATTGTCGAGGAGCACTTGAGTCTGGGGATCGTCGCAGCTGCGTACGCGCACGAGCGGCGAGAGGCCGATGCCGAGCGCGGCCTGTGCCATGTGGCCGATGGTCTCGACGTTGTACAACGAGTGCTGGCAGTCGATAAGAATGAAATCGTGGCCTGTCGTCTTAGCGATACGAGCGATGTCGCCCGAGCGCGCAAGGCGCGTCAGCAGGCCCAGCGCGACCTTCTTTGCTTTGAACAGCTCTTTGAGTGGATGAGACACACCAGCCGCATTCGCCATCTCGTTCTCCTGTTTACCTCTCTCACCGTTTATCGTGTGGCCGTTACGCTGCGCATGACCTCCGCGCCGTAATCGGCTTCAATTTTCGCCGCGGAGATCTTTTCATCCACAAAATCGCGTTTGAGCGATTCGATGTCGCGCTCAGGCATCGGGCCGAAACCCGCCCGCCACCCGGCGTCCTGATGCGTAGATGCCCGCCGCCTTTGATGCGTCCGCTCGCTTCGTCGAGTATTACGAGATCGGTGAACGTCCCGCCGACGTCGACCGCCAGGCGGTATTGGCTGTCGTGCATTTATGGTTCTCCATGTGCGGCAGCACTATGCATCGGACGCGATGGTTCGTCCAATATCTTTTCTGCCTGGAACGCGACTCGAATGTCATCGCGTTGAGACTTCCCGGATATCACGGCTCGGCGAAAGTTATTGGACACGATTTCGGCGCTGGCTATACTCGCCGAGGTGAACAAACGACGCTCATTATTCGAGATGACGCTCGCCGTACTCGCGGTATCGTCGTGCGCGAGCTTCGCTTACGCCCAGAGTTTTCCATCGAAGCCGATCCGACTGCTCGTCGGATCACCGCCCGGAGGCGGCGCGGACTTCATCGCACGGGCGCTCAGCCAGAAGCTGAGCGAGAGCCTGGGGCAGTCGGTAATTGTAGAGAATCGCCCCGGCGCAAACGGTGCGATCGCATCCGAGCTGCTGGCGCGCTCAGCACCCGACGGTCACACGCTGATCGTGAACATCATCGGGCATTCCATCAACCCGTCAGTGATGAAGCTCAATTTCGATTCGATCAACGATTTCGCATTCGTCTCGCAGGTCGCCGCATCGCAGAATCTGCTGGTGGCACACCCCTCGTTTCCTGCAACGACCGTAAAAGCTTTGATCGCGCTGTCGAAAGCGAAGCCCGGCGAGATCACGTACGGTTCGCAGGGTATCGGCGCTTCGGGCCATCTTTCCGGAGAGTTGTTCCAGCTCATGACGGGCGTTAAATGGGTGCACGTCCCGTACAAGGGTGGCGCGCCTGCGATGAGCGATCTCATGGCCGGCCAGATTTCTCTGAGCTTCGGCAACATTCCCACGCTCGTACAGCAGGTGCGCGCGGGCAAGCTGCGTGCAATCGCGGTCACCGGCGCACAGCGCACGGCTGCCGCGCCGGACATTCCCACGGTCGCAGAGAGCGGCGTGCCGGGGTTCGAAGTGAGCAACTGGTTCGGCGTGTCCGCTCCGGCCAGGACGCCTTCAGCGATCGTCGACCGCGTCTACACCGACATCGTACATGCGCTGAAGTCGCCCGAGGTGCGTGCAGCGTTCAACAATGCCGGAGCCGAACCCGTTGGCTCGAACCCGGAGCAATACTCAGCTTTTATTCGGAACGAATCAGCGAAATGGGCTAAGGTGATCAAGGCCGCGGGAATCAAAGGCGAATAGCCGCGAGCTTCCCTTCATCCCAAAACATCCGGGCGTTCATCCCTTCGACTACGGCACCGCTCGCCCGGCTCAGGACACGACTTCGACTGCGGGCTACCGTGCCCGCTGTTCTCAAGAAACAGCGGGCCAAGTTGTCATTGCGAGAAACGGCGTTACGAAGCAATCCCGTTACGAACGTTAACCGTACGCCATGGGATCGCCACGTCGCGGTTCTCCTCGCGATTACAGTCGTTTGTTGATATCGCCCTGTCCGCGAAGGACATATCAGGTTCAGTGCGAACGGGTTTGCGAGTGGCTTTTAGTGTTCCAATCGTACCAGCTCGAGTACCTTGCCCATCTCCGTAGCGTGGTCGACAGCCCATAAGGCACTCAGCAACGCATCGCGCTCAACCGGCGCAACCAAGCCTTCCGACAAACCGGCGAACTTGCTTTCTACATCGGCATCGCTCATCGGATTTTTTGCGTGCCCCTTCGGATACGCCGCCGTCTCGACGATCCGCTGACCATCGCGCGCGATCACCTCGATCTTCGTCACGAGCTTCGAGGGAAACTCGCGCGTGAACTCCTTGTTCTCCGCGATACGGATGCGCTGCATCAGTTGTCGCAGGCCTGGATCGGCGATGCGTTCATCGCTGAAGCTCTCGGTATTGATGTACCCGTCGGTCAGCCCGAGTGCGAGCAGATAGGGGAGGCTGTGATCGGCAGTCTCGCGTGTCTTCGGATGCCATTTCTCGGGTTCACTGCCGATCTCGCTGTATGCGGTGTAGTAGGTCTGCACGTCGACAGCTTCGATCTGCTCGACACGAACTTTCTTGCGCAACTCGAGCGCGATCCACAGCGGTGCCTGCGAATGATATTCGGCAGGAAAAAACTTGAGATTCGTGCGCTCGATTCCGAACGGGACACCGTGGCCTCCGAGCCGGCCCAGCTCGAAAGGACCGGTCACCTGCTCCCACACGCCGTGCCGCCCTTCGAACGCTGCAGTCGGGCCCGTCATGCCCTTCTGCGCCAACAGCGCCGCAAACACACCGGCGCGCGCTGCGACTGCCGTCGCACATCCTTTCCACATGGACAGCTCACCGGCTCGTGTCTGTCGCGTCGGGATATTGCCCGTCACCGCGATCGCCAGCGCATTGGCCGTCTGCTCGCTCGTCAGGTTCAGAAGCTTCGCGGCGCCGGCGGCGCAGCCCAGGACGACGAAAACGCCTTGATCCCATCCGAGATCCCGCAGCCCGACGACATCCGCGAGTGCGGTGAAGATCTCGTAGGCCGTCGCGATGGAGAGCAGCGTCTGTTTACCGTCTGCGTGAAGCGCATCGGCCACGGCGAGTGACGCGGCGATCATGTCACTCGGATGCCCCGAGCCTTTGGATACATAAGTGTCGTTGCAATCGAGGTAGCGCACCATCACTGCATTCGCGAAGGTCGCCATTTCGATCGACGTGAGCGCGCCGGAACCCAGAACACGAGCGGGAGGTCGACCACTGTTGTCGGCTGCTATCTGGCGTGCAATGGAAGCCGGCTCGTTCGAGTAGCCGCCGATGCAGCACGCAATGGCGTCGATGAGACGCCGCTTGCTTTCGTGTATGGCACTGGGAGACAAGTCCGCGAGCTTCAGACCGGCAACATAGTTCGCGAGGGTACGTGTCGTGTTATCCATGTCGTTGACCTCCAGTTCAAATCCCAGTGAAGCGCGTCGAGGCACATGGTGCACTTCGGTCGAGCAATGTATCGGCGCGAGCGCGTCGACGCCAGGTCCCCGCCTGCTACGCTATGCTGTCGTGACGAGAAGAGGATACTCCATGACATTGTCGCGTCGGACGTACGTCGTATTCATGGTGCTCATCGCGTCTCCGGCGCTCGCTCAACCCTATCCGAATCGGCCGTTGCGCGTGATCATCCCGATGGCGGCCGGCGGCGCCACCGACATCGTGATACGAACCATCACGCCACGGATGTCGGAGCTGCTCGGTCAGCAGATCATTGTGGACAATCGGCCCGGCGCGAACGGGGTCATGGGCGATGAAATGGTGGTAAAGGCCGCGCCGGATGGTTACACGCTGCATGCCAATTCGCTCGCGATCGCAATCAATCCGAGCCTCTACAAGCTCAGCTACGACATCAGGCGCGATCTGACGCCTGTGACACAGCTCGCGTCGGTGGACCTGATCCTCGGCGTCTATCCGCAGCTGCCCGTCAAGTCGGTGCGTGATCTCATCGCACTTGCGAGATCGCAGCCGAACAAGCTCAACTACGCGTCGTTCGGCGTTGGCAGCATCGCACACATTGCGGGCGAGATGTTCAAGCAGGCAACGCAGACTCAGATCGTGCACGTCGCGTATAAAGCGAGCCCGCTCGCGGTACAGGAAACGGTCGCCGGACAGACGCAATTCGTCTTCGGCGGCGTGTCTTACATGCTGCCGCAGGTGCGGGCAGGCCGCCTGAACGGCATCGGCGTGGCATCGCTCAAGCGAACGCCCCTCGCACCCGAGATCCCGACGCTCGATGAATCGGGTGTGCCCGGATTCGAATCCACTGCGTGGTTCGGGATGTGGATGCCGCCTCAAACGCCGAAAGCGATCGTGAACCGGATACACGATGTCGTCGTGAAATCGTTGAACGATTCGCGGCCGGCGATTGAAAAGCTCGGTTACAAGATCGGCGGCGAAACGCCGGCTGAATTCGCGCAGTTCGTTCGGGCCGAGGTCGAGAAGTACGCGCGAGTCGTCAAGGCCGCCGGGATCAAACCCGAGGGATGATCGTTCTTACCACGCCGCCTCGAGCACCTCTTCCACTTCGCGCGCCGTGCGCAGTTGACGAGGGTTGAATGCGAGCCCGGGCTCGCTCATGATCTTTTCTGCCAGGGTGGGAAAGATTTCTCTCCGAACACCAACTTCTCTCAGGCGCCGCGGCAGGCCCGCACGTGCCGACAGTTGCTCGAGCTGCTCGATGGCGTGTTCGGCCCGCAGCTCACCGGCTGCAGCAGGGCCTTTGCACATGAGCTGAGCGACGCGGGTCAGCTCGGGACGCGCTGCCGGAAGATTGAATTCCAGCGCGCGCGGCAGGATGATCGAATTTGCAATCCCGTGCGAGAGTCCCGCTGCCGGCGCCAGCTTGTGACAGATCGCGTGGTGCAGACCGGTTCTCGCATTGAAGATCGCCACCGCGGCGTAATAGGCGCCGAGAGTCAGACTCGAATAAGCATCGTCGTCGGCGGGGTCCGCTAGCGCGGTGCTTAACCCATCGTTCAGCAGCGGTAAGCTCGCGCACGCATACACGTCCGAGATCGGATTGCGTCCTTTCGAGTACAGCGCTTCGACGTTGTGCGCGAGCGCGTTCATGACGGAAGGCGCCAGCGTCGCGAGCGGCACCGAGCGCAGCAGATCCGGATCGTAGACCAGAATCGAAGGCGCCAGACTGTCGTGCCGGATGATCAGCTTTCTACCGCTGTCATCGGTGAGGCCGAATGACGGGCTGACTTCTGCACCGGATACGGTAGTGGGTACCGCGACGATGGGCAGCTTCGGCGTTATCGTCGGCCGCCCTTTGAGCTGGCCGTCAGCGCCACGCGCGAGCACGAAATCGAGGACCCGTCCTTCCTCTGCAAACGCGAGCGCTATGCCTTTCACAGTATCGGCCGCGCTGCCTCCGCCTAACGCGATCAGGCAGTCCGGCTGCAGGGCGCGCGCTTGTTTCCACGCCTCGTTCACCGACGCAAGCGGCGCATGCGATCGAACGCCGCTGAAGACGGCATCGTGCCCGATGCGCAGCGCTTGGATGATCATCCGCGCGGCGTCCGAAGCTGCGCCCCGTGCACTGCAAACCAGCATCGGCTTGCGTAAGGCGGCTGCCGAAAGCTCTTCAGCGATCCTGTCGAGCGCACCACGGCCAAAAACGAGTCGATGCGTAGGATTGCGATACGCAAAGCTGGTGGGACTCATGTACGACCCGTAACCGCCTGCTCATCGCGCATGTGCATGATCTCTTTTGTCCGAAACGATACGTCCTTCTTTCAGCACGAGCAGCAGGCGCCGCACGTTGTTAATGTCATCCAGAGGGTTTGCTGACACCACGATCAGATCGGCAAGCTTACCGACTTCGACCGTACCGAGATCGTCGGCGGCACCGCAGACCGCCGCAGCATTTTTCGTCGCGGCGAGCAAGGTCTGCCACGGTGTTGCGCCATCTTTTACCCACAGGCCCATCTCGAGCAATGCCGCGTCCTTGAGCGGACGGATGTCGGAACCGAGCGCCATCTTCACGCCCGCGTCGAGCGCCTTCTTGAACCATCCCGCATGGACATCCGAAGCAGCGTCCGCGCGACAGCACAACGAAGGCGCGAGGTTGCGCTGCTTCAGATAGGCGCGCTCCCATTCGTTGCCGGCCTGGTTGGGCGTGAGATGGCTGATCGCGAGCGTTGGCACGTACCAGGTGTTGTGCTCGAGCAGGAGCTCGATGCACTCATCGTCCATGATGTAGCCGTGCTCGATGCTGTGAGCGCCGAGGCGCACGGCGCTTTTCACCGCATTCGGATTCGTCGCGTGCGCCATCACTTTGAATTCGCGCTGGCGGCAGATCTCGAACGCCGCCTTGATCTCATCGTCGAGCAGGAATGAATGCCAGTGCCGGTCCCACGCGGGCCCCATGATGCCGCCGGAGAGGTTCAGCTTGATGTGATCCACGCCGTTCTTGATCTGCTCACGGATCGCCTTGACGAATCCGTACGGACCATCGCACTCGAGTGCGTGACCGGTGGTCAGAAAATGTCCCCCGGTCGTTGTCAGGAAATGACCGCACGAGTACAAGCGAGGACCGACGTACAGTCCCGAATCGAACGCGCGCTTCCACGCCACGTCCATGAAACTGTGCGTGCCGGCGCAGCGGAAGCCGACGATGCCGGACTCGGTGAGCGACGTCATAAGGCGGTGACCAAAGAGCGCCACCTGATCGGCAAGGGGCGCTTCGGCGAGCGACAGATAGTCGGGATGAACGTGGACGTCCCACAGACCGGGCAGCAGATACGCCCCTGCCAGATCAACGAGGGTAGCGTCGGCGGATGGCGCTTTACGTCCGTCGGTGAGAATCTCCGAGATGCGTCCCTTTTCTACGACGACCGTTGCGTTCTTGAAAGGTGTCGGGTTAACGCAGTCGATCAGCGTTGCATTCGTGAGGATCGTTCTCATGGTGTTCCGCTGTCGGCCACGCCAGTCGCACCGCGCGCGGGATAACCGAGGATGAGCCGAATCGGCCGCGTCGGGAACGTGTTATCTGCGGCGTGAGCGGGCCCGACAGCGCACGCCATTGCAAGAACACTTCGAGCACACGATCGGACGCTTACACGGCGGCCGCAATGCAAGGAAGACACTTGAGCTGTAACTTTCCGGAACGGGACTAGCTGAGAAGCTCGATGGCTTCGTGCGGCCGCACGAATCTGAAACGGCTCGCGAGGGGATGCGTGAGCAGGAACTCGACGTTGTCGCGCATATTAGCTTTGCATTTTACTTTGCCCGCTGCATCCGATCTTAACACCGGCGCAAGAAAGGGTTTCGTCCATACGGCGAGCAGGCTGTTCACCATGAGCTCGAAACGGGGCCTTTCCAGATTGAGGAACAGCGGCGTCGTCTCATGGCGTCTGTGCAGGTTGATGCCCAGTGCCCGAGCCCCGCGCTCGAGCGGCGCGAACCGGCTTGGCCAGAATCGACCGGTGCTGAGGGGTATCACCCACAGATCGCGAGCCGAGCGCCGCCCTCGCCTTCTGAACTCGTGTTGCGCCGGACGGTAAGGCCATGTCGGCACGTCACGATAGTCCGGCAGCGTGCCGGTGTGCACCTCTTCCAGATCGGGCGACACATGTCTGCCCGGCTCGAGGGTCAGATCGAATTCGATGCCTGATGATTCGAGCAGTGCGATCGTCTCGTTGTTCATCCATCGGTCGCCGAACCTGAACGAACGGCACGCACGCCCGAAGACCTTGCGATACGTGTCGATCGAGGTGCGTACGCAGTGCTCGACCCACGCCTGATCGCCGTGATCTATGACCCACCCTTGCGTAGTTGCGTCCCAACGCCAGGCGTGCGTGTGCAACCCGAGCTCATCGCCCGC
Source organism: Betaproteobacteria bacterium (assembly GCA_028291945.1). Lineage (GTDB taxonomy): Bacteria > Pseudomonadota > Gammaproteobacteria > Burkholderiales > SG8-41 > JAQGMV01. Next base: position 10,026 of record JAQGNH010000271.1, on the reverse strand, counting down.
CGCCTCCAGCTTCCTGATGTGCTCGCGGTAACGCTCCACGCCCCAGGACGTGACGCCGTAGGTGTGCTCGACCTGAGGATCCATCCTGAAGAACCAGCAGAAGCGCGCGGGTGCGCCGGTCGCGAGCTCGAGACGCGGTCTGAGCGCGCTGAAGAACTCTATCGTCTCATCAACGCCTGCCCAATCACTTACGCTTCCGCGACCGGTCTCGCGGTCTTCAGGTTCGACATCGATGCAGATTACAACAGGGATTTTTTTCATTTTTTTGAGTACGAGGGTCTTGCGGCTTGCTAAAGCAGGACGACTGCACGATCGGGCCAGACGCAATCGTTACATCTCGATCCGCGTTGTGAACGGCATAACGCAACGAACGTCTCCAGAATGGGCCACGCACGGTCATTGCGGTGCCGTAGGCGCTCGACCTTTGACGACATTCGCGTCGACGGTGCGCTCGCGAAACGTGAACACGTTCGGTTCATCTGGCTCGACCGTCACGTGCAGCCAGTGATGGTTCGGGACGCCGAAGGTCTCCACGCGCGTAAAGTTCTCGAGCGCTGGAGTGCGCCTATCGGCAGTGGATCCGAACGGCTTGTCTATGCGGAAATAGTGAGTATCCCCATGCACGAGGACGACGGGCTTGCCGAAGGCGACGCTTTCCGCTTCGAGGGTAGCCCGTATGTCCGAAAAGCCGCTTGGCTGCACGTCGTGCGGGGTGGCTGTCGGCGTCGCGTCGAAGAAGAAGTTCGCCTGCTGCAAAACCATGACGGCGCGGCTCCGGTTCGCTTTTGCATACTCGAAGCCTTGGCGCAACCATTGCAGGTTGGCCCGGGTTCGTTCCGCATATTCCGCGTCGCCTTCCGCGGTACGGCCGAGACCATTGTTGCTGCCGACGACATGCAGCGTCAGAAACGTGACACCGCCACGGCTCCAGCGCACGTTCTCGCGGTACTTCTGCAGCGCCGGATCGCTGCTCTCGCTCTGACGCGTCAGAGTGATCGTTCTTCGTCCGAGGCTCTGCCGCCCCTGGAAGAAAAGCTTGCGCAGGCTCTGCAGCCGCTCGAACGGATCGAAACCCTTGGCGCCCTCTGCTTCGTGACAATCGGTCCAGTCGTTGTCACCCGGCGTGTAGATCAGCGGATGCGCCACCGCCTGAAACTGTGCGTAGCGGCGCGCCCACAGCTCGTTCGTGCACGAACCGAAGCGCGGATGCGCGAGGTCACCCACATGGACGACGAATGCGAGCGGGGCCGCACTGATATCGCTGAGAACGTTGTCCATGGCCGGCTCTTGATCAGGCACATAAGCGAGATCACCAATCAGCGCGAAGGTGAAAGTGGACTGCCTCGACTCGGATTCGGATCCGCTGATCGAAGCACATCCAGATAAGATCAGCGCGAGAACTACAGTAACGAACCGCAACCTACCCATTCAACGACTCACTGTGCGATTTCGAGAAGGATCTTCCCGATATGCGCGCTCGACTCCATTCGAGCGTGAGCGTCGGCCGCCCGCGCGAGCGGCAGAATCGAGTCGATGATCGGCGTGACTTTCGTGCCGAGATGAGGCCACACGCGCTCACGCGTCTGGCGCACGATCTCTTCTTTCACCGACATCTCGGAGCCGCGCAAACCCGAGCCCGTGATCACCGCGCGCTTCGCCATGATGGCACTGACCGGCACGCAGAACTCTGCGCCGGCGCCGCCGCTGAGGTGGACCATGCGGCCATCGCGAGCGAGCGCCTCGAGGTTGCGCTTGGCATAAGCACCCCCGACCATGTCCAGGATGACGTCGGCGCCGTGCCCCTGCGTCACCTCCTTCACCACTGCGACGAAATCCTCCTCGCGATAGTTGATCGCCCGGCTCGCACCGAGCTTCATGCAGACGTCGCCTTTGGCGCGGTTGCCGACGGTCGCCACCACGTTAGCGCCCATGAGGCGTGCGAGTTGAATCGCAATGGTCCCCACGCCGCTCGAACCGCCATGTACCAGTAGCCATTCGCCGGCCTTGAGCCTGCCTAGGATGAAGACGTTGAGCCACGCCGTAAACAACGCTTCCGGCAAAGCAGCGGCCAGCTTGAGGTCGAACTGGGCCGGGATCGGCAGTGTGATCGGCTCAGCGGCTATGCAATACTGCGCGTAACCGCCGCCATTCACGAGCGCGCACACCCGGTCTCCGGACTTCCAGCGCGTCACGCCGCTGCCGGTGGCAACCACTTCTCCCGCTACTTCGAGTCCGGGAATGTCGGTCGCGCCCGGCGGACCGAATCCGCGGAGACGCTGTCCGCAGTCGTGACGATTGATACCGGCGTACGCGACCTTGATCAGCACTTGTCCGGCGCCCGGCTGAGGCACGGGGCGCGTGCCGGGTTGTAAGACCTCCGGTCCGCCGGCGCGGGTGATGGTGATCGCGGTCATCGTGTCTGGGATCATCTCGCGCGTCCTTTCAATGGCTGTGATTTACCGCAAGTTAACAGCTGCGCGCTGCACCCTCCAGCTTTGCGAATGTGCCGTGTAGCGAGGCGCCTCATCGTTGCGCCGTTTTCGGCTCGTCCATGTAGCTCACGTGGGCGGCCACGATACGCCAGCCTTCCGGCAGGCGCGTCCACGTCTGACTCTGGCGGCCCTGCCGCCCCGCTCGCCGGAACTCGATGTTGGTTGTCGCAAAATCTCGCCCGTAACTCGTGATCACCGACTTTGTCACTTCGCGGGCGAGCCCGGCCGGGTTACGCGCGCCCCGGAACGAGGCAATTGCACTGTGGCCATAAAGATTTTCGCCCGTGCCGTAGCGCAGCGTCAGCGTGTTGTCCCAGAACAGCTCGTTCAGCGCCGCGACGTCGTTCGTCACGAGCGCATCCTCATAGCGCCGGAACGCGGCCGCTACTTCCGCGAGCACCTGCGGATTGTTGATTTCCATAAGCTATCTTCCTCGTGACTCACTGATGACGGGTATCGCGACGGCGCCACGCCATCGCACGAACGACTATCTCACGATATTCTGCGCGCCATGCCTTCCTCCGACGATGACTCCCGCGCCGAATGGCGAGCGCGGCGCGAAGAGCGCCGCGCAAAACAGCGCGCCCAGAATATTATCCGCGCGCAGAAGATGCACGTGTCGAGGCTCGAATACGAAAAGAGCCATCCAGCAGGCGCTGTCGTCCGCGCCCCTTCGAGAGCACGCGGCACCGCGCAAATCAAGCCGCAAACGTTCGTCGGATGTTCTGGATGGTACTACTGGCATTGGCGCGACTCGTTTTACCCCGAGGGGCTGCCGAGCAGCCGCTGGTTCGATCATTACGCGAGCCAGTTCAGAACCGTCGAGCTCAACGCGCCCTTCTATTCGTGGCCCACACTCGCAACCATCAATACCTGGAAGCGCCAGGCCGGCCGCCGTCGCTTTACCTACGCGATCAAAGTCAACGAGCTGATCACGCACACGAAACGCTTCGTGCGCACGGGAATACTTGTAAAAGACTTCGGGCTCATCGCCGACTTGCTAGGTCCCAGCTTCAGCTGCTTTCTTTTTCAACTGCCGCCCAGCGTGCATTACACCAATGCCACGCTCAAGCGCATCCTCAAACAACTCGACCCGCGCCGCCGCAACGTTGTCGAGTTCCGCCATCGAAGCTGGTGGAACGAGACCGTCTACAAAGCTTTTCGGGAATCGAACACAATCTTCTGCTCAGCGAGCGGACCGCGCCTTCCTGATGAACTGGTGAAAACGGCCGACGACGTGTACATCCGCTTTCACGGCACGAAGAAATGGTACCGTCACGATTATACGAAAGACGAGCTCGCGGTGTGGACAGAGCGCATCCGCCGCAGCGGCGCCGGGCGGGTTTGGGCGTACTTCAACAACGACCGCGAAGGCTATGCGATCAAGAATGCACGCGAGTTGACGAGGCAGCTGAAGCGTTCAGAGCAGACCCGCAAGAGCTGATGAAAACCCGTCATTCCGGACAGCGCGCTGCGCACGGATCCGGAATCTATTTTTTTCAAACGTCGACCGTCGATCCTGGTTTTCGCCAGGATGACGACAGGGCTCGCTCCTTTGTTTGAGCTGACGGACGCGACCTTATTTTGTGCTGGTGCAGCGCTGCAGTTCATCTACGCACGTGTTCCTGCAGTCGACCGCATCCTTGCGCACTTTGTCAAAAGCGCCCTGGCACCCGTTCAGACACTCGCCGAAATCCTGGTTCGCCTTGTCCATACATCCCGGGCGGCTGTCCTTGCTGGTGGTGTCGGCGCAAACTGAAACTGCCGCTTTGTAGCTCCCGTTGCATGTGTCTCTGCAGCCGATGCTTGCCGCAGAGGCATTCTGCTCGGATTCGTCGCAGACTTTCATGCATTGGCGCGATGTATCGTAGCAGGTGGTTTTCGGCTGTTCTTTCGCACCGCCACAGGCCGCGAGCAGGAGCAGCAAGGCAGCCGCTAGGGAGGCCAAACGCATGTCAGGCAACGCGGGACCGTCGGGTGTTCTCCGCGGGCTGCTTCGTGTCCTGGCCTCGCACCAGCAGCACGGGCACGGTCGCTTCGCGTAACACGCGCTCCGCGTCGCTGCCAAGCAGAAGCCGGTTCAATCCGCGTCGGCCATGCGTGCCCATGCAGATCAAATCCGCACGCCATTGGTTCGCGTCCTCGACGATGACGTGAGACACATGCGCGCCATGGCTTTCCAGTTGCGCTTTCTCGGCTTCGACGCCGCTGCGCGCGGTGAGGGTGGCGGCTTCGTCCAGCACCTTCTGACCGCCCTCCTTCAATGCGGCGATCAATGATACGAGATCGACGAGTGCATAGGCGTCCACTGCCGGCACAACCGAGAGCTCGTCCACCACGTTCAGCAGTCGAATATGGGCGCCGAGCGGTTTTGCGAGGCCGATTGCGTGTCGCAGACCCAGCTCCGACGTGTGACTGCCGTCGATGGGAACCAGCATACGTTTGTACATGGCGTGCTCCTTTCCGAAGGCAGCCTCATCGCTCACTGCACGGTCTTCGACCCTGCACTTCCCGGCCACCGCAGCTGCACAGTAGTCAGCTTCCCTTGTCCGACTGTGACCTTGTGAGCCTCCGTTTTGCCTTCGAACGTCGCCTCGACCGTGTACGTCCCGGGCGGCAGCTTCGCCATGAATATGGGCCCTTGCGCCTGTTCGCTGAGGACCACCTTGCCGGAGGCGTCTTTCACCACGACTGCGACATCCGCTATGAAGGCGCCATCTGCAAGCGAGAAGATCAATTTGAGGTTGAAGTCCTTCTCGATCGCTTTCAGTTTCTCGCGCTCGTCGGCTCCTACGCCGCCGGTCACATAGACCACCTCGCCCTTGGTTTGAGGTGCAGACGCAGCCTGGACCAGCGCGTGTGCTGCGGCGAACAGAACGACCAGCCCAAGAAGAACGGCTCGAACGGATGTTGTGCTACTCATGACAGGCTCCCTGAACGATAACGGTCACTCATGAGTTGGGGCCGTCAGACACGTTGCAACCATCTCGCGCGAAAAGCCGCAAGAAATCATAAAAGATCGCGAGAGCACACCCCTTTTTCGCTTGTGCTGACGTCTAGGTGCGCACGTCTAATGCGTGAATGTCGATGCGTCATCGCCGCACTGCTGCTGAAGATGATGTGGGAGCGTTACCTCGCAGGCACGCTGCAGGGGGGATCTGCAGACGGCGGCATTCACCGTGTTTCTCTGGGGAGGGATTATCGGTTGCGCCCGCCGGATCGAAGACCCCCTCCACCCCGGCCGCAATATGGACACGTGCACCGCAACATCGAAGGCCATTCGTCGCCTGAAACCGTGCAGTTCACAGCGGGCACTGTGCTTGCACTGTGCTCACGGTCTCATCCAACTTTATAGGTGACCCGTGAGTATATTGATGATGATTATATTCGGCTTGGTTGTCGGGGCTCTGGCCAAGCTAATCATGCCCGGAAAAGATCCGGGAGGAATCATAGTGACGATACTGCTCGGTATTGCCGGATCTCTCCTCGGGGGGTTTCTTTTCAACTCGATGGGTATCGGTGGTGGCAACCAGTACGCCGGTCTGATTGGATCGGTTATCGGCGCCATTATCCTGCTGGTGATCTACCGCATGATCGCAGGCCGGCGCAGAATAGCCTGAGACTTGCTGTTTAGCGCGCGTGGCCGCAGATGATCGTGGCCAACGCAGACCCGCCGAAAGGCAGGCGTCTGCGGCGACAGGAGATTGACGAAACCCCGCATCAGCGGGGTTTCGTCATGATTCCGCAGTGTTCCTCTTCTTCTCCAGTCGTCTGGGCTGCCTCGGGTCTATCGTTGTTTCGGCGGTCGTCACCGTGATCATTCTCCTCTTGCTGGGCATCCTCTGAGGTTTGTCGGCCCACGGACTCACGTTCGACGTGTCCTCCGGCGCTCAGGGTTTCACGAATTTCAAAGTCATGCGGTCGCTCTCCCCGATCGCCATGTACTTATCGCGATCGACGTTGCCCAGACGCAGCGTCGGCGGGAGTGTCCAAACCCCCGCAGAATAGTTCTTGGTGTCCCTGGCGTTCGCGTTGATTTCCGACCGGGCCGCGACTTTGAAACCGGCTTTTTGGGCGAGCTCGATCACGTAGGCTTCAGTAATGTAGCCGCTACGCTTCATGTCCTCCGGCGTCGTGCCATCCCGCGCGCGGTGCTCGACTACGCCGAGGATTCCAGCAGGCTTGAGCACATCGTAAAACGCTCGAAACATCGCTTGGTCGTTGCCCGCAGCCATCCAGTTATGGACATTGCGGAAGGTCAGCACGAGATCGATCGACTCTTTGGGAGCCGCGGCGACGTGTTCGGGCGCCTGAAGGGCTGTCACCACGATTCGGTCGTAGAGCGCGGGTTCTTTCGAAAGCTTCTGTTGAAAGGCCTGACGCGCCTCGCGGAAGTACGCCGAGCTCCGGTCATCGACGTAATAGTGCGCCGCGTAATATCTGCCGCGAGTGCGCAGGATTGGGGCGAGAATCTCCGTGTAATACCCCGCCCCTGGCCATACCTCCACGACGTGCATCTCCGGCCGCAATCCGAAAAAGAGCAACGTCTCCTGCGGGTGCCGATACCTGTCTCGCGCCTTGTACGCAGGCGAGCGTTGCGGACTGGCCACGGCCTGGTCAAGAAGATCTGAAATTTCGCCGGCTGCGCGAACAGATGGAACCTCGAGCAGTCCCAGGAGCAACAATGCAGCAAGAACTTTGAGCGCCTTCATAACTTCGGTTCAGATGTTAAGATCGAACAGGATTATCCCATCTGTACAACCCCGATGCCCTCGCTGTTATTTCGAAGATGGCCTGAGGCCGTGATGGTCGCGCTGATGATCGGCGCAGGCGTTGTGCACGCAGCAGAAAGCGATAGTTCGGTCGCGACACCACTGGAACGCGCGCTGGCCGGGGAAGTGCGGGACGAAATAGGCAGGCAATACTGGGTACGCGGCGGCACCGCCACGAACCAGGTTTTCTGCGATACGAAGGATTTCCCACGCCTGTCGTGTGACGGTAAAGTCTTCGGCCCTCAACTTAGCGAGCGCTTCACGATCGAGGCGGCGAACCACTCCCGCCCTGCATCGCGCACGGACGCCTGGTACCGCGTGCGATTCGATTCGGGCAAGGTCGGGTATCTCAACGCGGACACCCTGCGCAGTCAGATGTTCGTCGAAATGCGGCATCAGGACACGCGTCCCGACAGCGCGCTACCGGTCTACGAGCTCTTTTTCTACGAGCGGCCCGAAGTGGCGCTCGCGCGCATGCAGCAGAGAATGATCGAGCGACAGGCAGACGCAGCACGGCGCGACCAGGAGCGGTTCGACAGAGGCGGCATCCGCGTAGGCATGACCAAGCAACAAGTATTGAGTAGCGGCTGGGGACAGCCGGACCGGATTCACACAGCCGTCATCGGCGCGCGGCTGCGGGAACAATGGGTGTACGGGACGAACAATCTTTTTTTCGAGGACGGCGTCCTCACGGCAGTTCAGACGGCGCGTTGAGCGTGCCCACTCAAGTCAGGTCGCTCGCTGCAATCCTGGATGCGCGCAAGCCCGCCGATGTGCTGTCAATCGCGCTTTGTTGAGGTAGCCAGCGCGCGAGCGTTTCACGCATCTGTAAACGGCTGTAAGGCTTGCTCAGGTGGTCGTCCATACCGGCATTCAGGCACTCCTCGCGATCCTGCTGCATCGCATTGGCCGTGAGCGCGACGATGGGTACACGTTGCAGATTCGCTTGCTTCTCGAGCGCGCGGATCTTGCGAGTCGCCTCGAATCCGTCCATCTCCGGCATGTGGCAATCCATCAGTACGACGTCGAACGCCGCTCTGGAGTAGGCCTCCAGCGCTTCCGCTCCATTCTTTGCGAGCGTGACATCGAATCCTTCGATCTGCAGGATGCCCAGCGCGACCTCCTGATTGACCGGGTTGTCTTCGGCGAGCAGCAAGCGCTTGCGGTTGAGCTGTCGCACCGGAGCTGCCGGTTTGTCCACGACCTCCGTATCGTCCTGGTTGCTCTCTACCGCCGACATGACCGATACGAGGCATTCGTACAGGGCCGCGCGGCGTACCGGCTTGGGCAGACACATGCGCACGCCCGCTTGCCGCACTTCCCGTATATCGGTCTGGCGACCCACGGGCATCAGCATGACCGTGCGTATGTCAGCCAACGTAGGCGAGGCCTTGATGGCTTTCGCGAGCTTCAGCGCGCGAGATCCTTCGAGGGCCGTGTCGATGATGACGATATGGTAAGGGGAGCCGCGCGCCTGCGTATGCGTAAGGAGGTCGAGCGCCTGGTCCGCCGTCTCCACCGTGCGACTGCTCATGCCCCAGTGGGTCATCTGGACGTGCAGGATATTACGCGTCGTCGCGTGCGGGCCGACTACGAGGGCGCGCAGGCCTTCGACCTTCTTATACGACGGCGTTTCAATCGGCGTGGTTTGCTTTTCGAAACGAAGCGAGAACCAGAATGTCGCCCCGACGCCCGGAACCGATTCCACGTGCATCGTGCCGCCCATCATGTCAACGAGTTGCTTGCTGATGGGAAGGCCGAGGCCGGTGCCTCCGTGCTTGCGGGTCGTCGAGCCGTCCGCTTGCGTGAAGTTTTCGAAAATGCGGCCCTGCGCTTCCTTCGTGATGCCAGGCCCGGTGTCGGTCACTTCAAAACGCAATGTCATGCTGTCAGAGGTAGCTTCCGAACAGCTGGCCGAAACCGTAACCTCTCCGCGCTCGGAGAATTTGATTGCGTTGCCGATAAGGTTCGTCAGCACCTGACCCAGGCGCAGTGGATCACCCTTGACGTTCAGCGCAAGGTCTACGGGTAAGGCACAGACGAGCTCGAGACCCTTGCTATGGGCGCGCTCGGCGAGTAGCTCAACCGTGTCCTCCACGGTTTGCCGCAGGTCGAACTCGATGTGCTCGAGATTGAGCTTGCCGGCCTCGATCTTCGAGAAGTCCAGAATGTCGTTGATGATGCCGAGCAGGGATTTTCCGGAACGCTGCACCGTCTCGGCAAATCTGCGCTGCGCACTCGTCAAGCCCGTTTCGAGGAGCAGCTCCGTCATTCCCAGCACGCCATTCATCGGCGTGCGGATCTCATGGCTCATCTTGGCCAGGAAACCGCTTTTCGCCTTGTTGGCCGCTTCAGCCGCTTCCCGAGCAGCCTGCAGCTCTTCTTCCGCGCGTTTGCGCTGAGTCACATCGTGCGCTACACAAATCCTGCCGATCACGCGAGTGTTCTCGTCGTGCAGAGCTGCAACGGCTACAGCGATGTCAAGCTCGCGACCCGACTTGGTGGTCGCTCTGCTTTCGTACGAGAATGTCTCACCGGATCGCAGGCGTCCCACGCGGTTTTCCAGCTCGCCGGCCTTCGAGCGATCGAGCGTAAGATCCTTACCGATGGCCTCCTGCGCGCTGTACCCGAACAGTGCGCTTGCACCCGAATTCCAGGTCGTGATCCGGCCTTCGAGATCGCGAGTCCAGATCGCTTCGCTCGATTGCTTGACGATCGCTGCGAGACGCCGGTTGTTCCTCTCGCTTTCGCCGAGGGACGTA
>JAQGNH010000232.1 GCA_028291945.1 Betaproteobacteria bacterium | reverse complement strand
ATTCGCGAGCGGCTGCTGTCCTGTTGATAGATCGATGATGGACAAACGTGCATGTGCGAGTCCAGCGGAGCGGTCGCGGTAGATGCCGAATTCATCGGGCCCACGATGAAACAGGGCGCTACCCATGCGGATGAGCGCGTCTCGTGCAGGCGGCAGGCATCCCGGTCCAACGCTGAGAATGCCCGCTATGCCACACATCGCGCTTCAGACTTCCGCAACGGGCTCGATGAGCTGAGCGCTCGAATGCAGATATCGCGTTGCACGGCGCTTCGCTTCGATATCATTGAAAACCCGCTGTACCTGCTCGGCCGTGAGCCCCACCGCGCTCGACACGGTCTCTGCAGGCACGTTATGGTTGTGCGCGTACAGGCACAGATCCATGCGCGCGTAGGGCAGGGCGAAATAGAACTCCTCCTGCGTTTGAGGCAGAGAATACGTATCGGTGGTCGGCGGTCGGCTCGTGACTTCCTCAGGCACCCCCAGAAAGCGTGCGAGTTGGTAAACCTGGGTTTTGTACAGATGGGCAATGGGTTTGAAGTCCGCCGCACCGTCTCCTTGTTTCACGAAGAAGCCCTGGTCGTACTCCAGCCGGTTGGGCGTCCCGGCGACGGCGTAGTTCAGACGGTCGGCATGGTAATACTCGGTCATTTTCCGGACGCGTTGTTTAAAATTCGTGGCCGCGACAAGACCGAGATAAGCCTGCGCTGTGAGGCGCACAGTCTTCGATTGCCCGCCTGGATCCTCAACCGTGAGGCGCGTGACGTTGAGCCGCTCACCCTCGAGTATCGAAGGCAGCACCAGTTTGCATTTCCACCCCGGCCCATATTCCGGCACCACGTGCTGGATGGCTTCCTGCTGACGTCGATAGCAGCCCGCACTTTCGAGGATAGGTCCGATGTCTTCAACGATGGCGGCCGCGCCGAGGCTCTCCGCAACCTTGCGCCCGAGGGTCAGCGACTCGTCTGCTGAATCGTGTTCGGGCATCATCAGCGCGAGAAGCTTGTCGCGGCCGAGCGCACGCACACACAGGGCTGCTACCACCGAGCTGTCCACGCCGCCCGAAAGACCCATCACGGCGCCCCGCTTTCGCAGCGTAGCAAAAACCTGGTGGCGAATGCCGGCCACGATCCGGTCGGTTTCTGCGACGGGATCGAGCTCGAGTAGGGTGGTGGAAAACATGTTGCCTAGTGCAGTTAGAAGAGTGACGTGAGATTCAGGAGCAATCGGCTTGCGGGGGTTGAAAACTCTCACGTCTCATCGTTGAGTCTCACCTTGTACTGACTTTGGCGAGCTGATTTCCCGCGCTTATCGAGTTAACTCGGTTCGATCGTAGCGAGGCGAGGAATTTTGCACTGATGGTCATTGTTCCTCCGACCGCGAGATTCGATGCTGCATCATCGCCTTGCATGCTTGTCGCGCTTGGGAACAGGCCTGTTACGGAGCTCATGCGTGAGCAGCACGCCCGCAGTCGCGCATCTTCGCTGCTGAATTATTGCCATCGCCATGTTTGCCGACGTCATCTGTGCTGACCTCCAACGCCCTTCTGCAGACGTTGTGTCCGGAGGCGTGGAAGTGATCCACCAGCTGGCGAACGAATGGCGTGCTCTGTTAGAGGACAGCCATTACGACGAGCCTTTTTATCGGCCAGAGTGGATTGCAGCGTACGTGCGTGCATTTGCGCCCGGCAAAACCGTTGTGGTGGCCACTGCTCGAAGCAATGGACGCCTGATTGCCATTCTGCCGCTCGTTCGAGAGACTGCGTTCGTAGGCGGCATACCCGCGCGGAAGTTGCGCGCAGCCGGCAACGTACACACGTGCCGTTTCGATCTGGTGCATCGGAACCACGTCGGAGACACGGCGGTCAGTGCCATATGGAATGCGCTGCGCTCGATCCCCGGCTGGGACGTGCTGGAGTTGTCCAATGTTCCGATCGATGGGGCTGCGGGCGACCTCGTGCGGCTCGCGCGCACGCAGGGCTACGCAGCACATGTCACGCGTGGGATCACCAGCCCCTATCTCTCCTTGCCTCACGGAGAGGGGTCTTTTGAGAACCTCGTGAATCGCCTGGACACCAAGTTTCGATCTAACCTGCGCCGGCGGTTGCGCAAGCTTCAAATGTCAGGCCCGGTCCGGCTCGTTAGCGCGAAGACCGCCGATGAGCACCTCGCGCGCTTCTACGCTCTTGAGCGTGCCGGATGGAAAGGGACGGATCGCAGTGCGGTCGCGTGCAATGGGGCGACACGGCAGTTCTATGATGAGGTGGCAGAGCAGGCTCAGAATAGCGGTCAGCTCTGCCTGTATGCGCTCGAATGTGCCGGCCGCGCGGCGGCGATGTATTACGGATTGCGATGCGGGGCGCGCTATTACCTTCTCAAGACAGCCTATGACGAATCCCTGCGCGAATGTTCACCGGGACAGGTGATAACTCATGAGGTGCTGCGGGCACTGACGGCGGATCGGTGCAGCGAGTTTGATTTCCTGGGGGTCCACACGGACTGGAAGAGGGACTGGGCGCCGCGCCTGCGGCCACACGCGAACTGGTATGTTTTCCGCGGTCCGGTCGGGCACATCGTGCACGGGCTCCGGTTCAGGCTGGGCGGTGTGATCGGCCGCAGGCTGAGGCGCTGGACATACAAGGGAGCGGCCGCTCCCAGCGACACGTCCGCCGGGGACCCATCTGGAACACGAGCAATGCATTCATGACCCATACGAGCTCGATGGTCGCGGCGCCATCCGACGAGTATTGGGCGACGATGCTGCCACTGCTCCGTCCGCGCATGCTGTTAGGCCGCGGCGAAGCAAAGAAGAAGTGGTTTCCGTTCAGCGAGCCGGGTGTCCAGTACGTACACTTCGCTCGTAACGCAATTTACTTTCTGGTCCGGCACTTCGCGCTCGCTGGCGCGGAGGTGCTCGTGCCCGCCTACTTCCACGGTGTGGAACTCGAGGCGCTCCTCGCCGCCGGAGCCGTACCCCGGTTCTTTCCGGTTCGCAGCGGCATGCGCGTGGATCCCGAGGATGTGCGCGCTTGCCTGCGCCCCGAAACCCGGGCAGTTTATCTGATTCATTACCTGGGTTTCCCCGGGCCGGTCGAGGCCATACAGGAGATGTGCTGCGAACGCGGCGTGTTGCTGATCGAGGATTGCGCGCTCTCGTTGCTCTCGAAAATTAATGGCACGCCGCTAGGCAGCTTCGGCGATGCTGCTGTTTTTTGCCTCTACAAGACGTTGCCGACGCCCGACGGCGGCGCAATCGTGCTGCGGCAGGGCCAACTCAAACTGGGCGATACTGCGCCGAATAGCCTGGGTACCGCGCGCGAGACCATCGTGTCCGTATTGCGGCGTTTTCAGATCGACGGCAATCGACTAGAACGCGGGTTCGCGCACCTGGCGAGAACGATCGGTAAAGCGATTGCGCCTCCACGAGAGAACGCCTGGGTCGATGTGGGCACGCAGCGCTTCAATGTCGCCGACACTCGATTCCTGATGAGCCCGGTTTCGCGAACGATTATCGACGCGCAGGACTTCGAGGCGATCGTCGAGGCGAGACGTCGCAATTACCTGCACCTCCAGTCATTGCTTAGGGATCTGTCAGCGCCCTTGTTTCCGATCTTGCCTGAGGGCGTTTGCCCGTTGTTCTTTCCGCTCGTGACGAACAGGAAGCACGAGCTTTGTGGCAGGCTCCAGGCAAGCGGTGTTCAGGCTGTGCTGTTCTGGCTTCATGGCGATTTCTCACCACCGCGCGGTGCTTTTCCCGAAGCCGACGTACTTCGGGACACCGTCCTGGAACTGCCTTGCCACCAGGATATGACAGCGCAGCACATAGAGCGCATGGCGAACTCCGTGCGCAAGATCCTGCAGGATCTGGGGCCCCTTTGATTCACATCAGGGGGAGATTCGCCACCTACGGTGAACTCTGGTTCGATGAGCAGCCGCCGGGTGCGGCACGCGTCGACGTGCTGATGTTCCGCCAGCGCTCGTCACCCCTCGCAGGTCGGGTGTGCCTCCCATTCCTGTCGCTCGTAAATGACTTGTCGGCCGCGGAACAGACCCTGATGGCCGGCTTGGGCAAAACCAACCGCTACAAAATCAAACGGGCTGCGTCGAAAGACGAACTCTCAGCGGAGTGGCTGGCGGATCCGCAAGCGCAACTCGACAGTTTCGTCGATTTCTACGACGAGTTTGCGCGCGAGAAAGGGCTGCAGGCAGCGTACCGCCGCGGTCTGGATGCTGCGTGTGCCTCAGGCCACCTGGTTCTGAGTCACGCATCCAAAGACACGCGCACACTCGTTTGGCACGCGTACATGACGCACGGTCAAAAGATCGCCTTGCTCCATTCGGCTTCGCTTTTGCGTGGCGTGAAGAATGGGGACCGCGCGCTGCTTGCCCGGGCCAACCGGTGGCTGCACTGGTGTGACATGCTGCATTTCAAAGAGGCCGGACTTCGCCTGTATGACTGGGGGGGGTTGTGTGCCGTCGAGTCTAATCCAGCGCGGGCGGGTATCAACAGGTTCAAGCGTGAGTTCGGCGGGCAGCCGGTGTGCACGTATAACTGCAGCGTCGCCGTCACAA
>JAQGNH010000197.1 GCA_028291945.1 Betaproteobacteria bacterium | reverse complement strand
TCAGGACGAACGTTTGGGTGCCGGTCATTCATGCTTCACGCTTTTCATCCGCCGGAGGAGGCCGTCCGCGTTGCGCGCCAGGTGCTCTCCTTCTGTTGCGGACCGGACCCCCAGTGCACGGTGCCTTGCATCATGTCACCGCTCACGCGACCCTCATAGCGGTACGTGGCGTCATCGTCGAGCAAGACAAAAGCGATCCGCTCACCGCTAAGACGTGCTTCGAACGCAGGCAGGAAGCCGCCGGCAACTCGCGCGCCGCCTTTTATTTCCTGATATCGCTGCTCGAAATCCATGTCGTAATCGCGAGCGCTCGTCGGCAACGCAGCGCTCAGATGCCACTTCCCGGCCACTTGCGCCGGCACGATGTAGAGATAGAAATTCTTCGACACCTGCACGTGTCGATCCGGCTTCCACTCGGCGAATCCGTAATCGTGCGCGACAATGCGAGTCCCTGGCTTCAGCTCGGATAACAGCTTCGGCTGCAGGCGGTGTACGAGCGAGGTCAGCAGATACATTGTCACCACCGTTGCATCGCTGATGTTTGCGGCGAACACGTCGCCGCTACGAAACGTCACGCGCTGGGCGAGGCCCTCCCTGCGAGCGCGCTCGCTGCTCGCCGCTGCGAGCTTGCCATCGATTTCTATACCGACACCGCGCGCGCCCCAATCGCGTGCCGCTGAGATGACGACCCTGCCGTCCCCGGAGCCCAGGTCATAGACGATATCGGTGGGCTGCACCGCCGCAAGCCGCAGCATTTCGTCGACGTTCTGCTGTGTCGAAGGGATATACGGCGTTGGAACGTCGAGCGTGGCGGCGTGAGCCGCTCCGGCGAGCCACCCAACGGCAAGCAATGCGTTGACGATCGAGCGTGCAGCGCGGGCCAAACTCACTGCTGCGGCGGAACGAGGGTCGGGGCGGGAAGTGCGAAGTGCCGAGGCTCCCATATCTCTGTCCGCGCTGCGCTCCACGATTGCTGTTGAGGCGTAGCGCCGGCACGCACTGTGCGCACGGCACCTTCGATCGCATGATTGATGATGCGCCCGTTGAACTCGTAACGTGCAGGCGACGAAGTGTCGAGCCTGGCCACGAAGGACAGCGTCTCGCCGACGAGCTTCGCCTCCTCGATCGGAACGGTCTTACCCTCAACGCTGAGCGTGCCTTCTACTTTTTGAAACATCTGCGTGAGTGCCAGCTCGAAATCGCGCGCCACCCCGCCGTCCGCCGCAGAGCGCCAGCGCCATTTGCCGGATGCCCGGGCCGGAACGACCCAGTAGAAAACCTTGCTCTTTTTCTCCCGCCCTACGGTTTTACCAGGCGCGTCCATAGTGAAGGTGAGATCGGGCGTCCACTCGCCCATGCCATAGTCGTGGGAGACGACACGCGTGCCCGGCTTGAGCATGGCCAGGAGCTTGGGTCGCATCATCAGGTTGACCTCGGGCAAGAGATAAATCGTGACAACGCTTGCTGGGCTGAGATCCGTTTCGTAGATATCGCGCTCGTAGAACACGGCGCGATCGGCGACCCCCGCCTTGGCAGCCAGTCGATTGCTGAGGGTAACAAGTCGCCTGTCGAGGTCAACGCCAAAGCCTTTCGCGCCGTAGCGCTGTGCGGCCGTAATCACCATGCGCCCATCGCCGGAGCCGAGATCGATCACATAATCCTTCGCCCCGATCTTCGCCACGTCGAGCATCTTGTCGACAACGTTCTGGGGCGTTTGCACATAGGGCGTATCGCCATAGTCCTGTGCGCGAGCGGGTGCGATCAGCAGCGACGCCACTAGCAAAGCGGCGAGCGCCGGCGCGCAGACGGCGCTGTTAAATATGCGGTTCATGCGGTCCTCAGTGGGTGGGGGAAACGGCTGCGCCCATCAATGCATTGTTGCCAGACGTGCTCGCTGCTCTTGTTGTGCGCGTGGCGCTCCAATCCATCCGACTCTGCAGCTTCGGCCCCGACAGATCGGCCGTACCGGCGATGTTCGCGCCGTCGACCCTGCCATTGAATTGATGTTTGATCGGCGCGCCGCCGACGTCAGCAGTGAATTCGAACGTGAGCCGCTCACCCTGCAGGATGGCGTTTTCGATTTTCGCCGTGCGGCCGCCGACTCGCACCGAACCTGACACCGTCTGGAACTGCTGCTGCATGGCGATCTCGTACGGCACTGGTTTACCGTGGACCTGCAGCTCGGATTGCCACGTGCCCGCGACCTTGGCGGGAACGATCCAGAGATAGATGTCACTGCGTCCACCGGACCCGCCGTATTTATCCTTGGCCTCGAGCTCCTCGTGGAGCTCGGGTTTCCATTCGCCCATCGAGAAATCGTGCGAGACGATGCGTGTGCCCGGCTTCAGATCGAGGATTCTCGGACGCAGCTCGAGATTGACGCGCGGCAGCAGGTACATCGTGATCACAGTAGCCTGCGACAGGTCCGTTGCGTACAGATCGCGCTGATAGAAAGCCACCTTGTCGACGACGCCGGCCTGACGCGCGTTCTCAGTCGCTTCCGAAATGCGCGTAGGATTCAGGTCTACACCAAAGCCGCGAGCGCCGTACTTTTTGGCAGCGGTCACCACAATGCGTCCGTCGCCGGAGCCCAGGTCGATCAGATAATCCTGAGGACCGACTTTGCCGATTTCAAGCATGCGGTCGACCACGACCTGCGGCGTTGGTACGTAGGGCACGTTGGCCTCGCCTGCATATGCAGAGGCGAGCGCAGCCGACGCGAGCAGGATAACGATACTAATCGTGGATTTCAGACCGAGCGGGGACAAACCGGCTGCGAGCGTTTGCATGTGGGACTGATGAAGATCAAGAGCCGCTCATTATAGCCGCTCTCGCTTCGCCTGATCTTCTTCTGCTAGACGTACTGCTTGACCGACAAAACGTTTCTAGCTCCTCGTCGCGCTCCAGCGCGCGGTGCGGTTGGCGCCAAGCTCGACCGTGCCCTGCATCGCATCGCCACTGACCTTGCCGATAAAACTCCGTCGCGCCGAGCCGTCGATCACGGTGAAGCTGATCTCCTCTCCTCTCAAAGACGCATACGTGAGCTTCGTATCCTTACCCGGAGCGCTCGCGCTGCCAGCGATCGACTGATACTTCTGCCGAAGCGTCATATCGTAGCCCTCCCCGCCGTCGACCTGCACCTGCCATTTACCCTGCACCCGCGCGGGCACGATCCACAGGCTGATCGTCGCACGCGGAACGCCGTTCACTTTCTCCTTCTCAGGCACGTCGAGCACGACCTGATCGTCAGGCTCCCACTCGTCGAAGTTATAGTCGTGAGACACGACGCGAGTTCCCGGTTTCGACTCGAGAAATATTTTCGGGCGAAGATTCACCATCATCGACGGCAGCAGATAAAGGGTGATCACAGTCGCGCGCGACAGGTCCGCCTTGAAGACGTCCTGCACGTGGAAGCTTGCGCGGTCTGAAATGCCGAGGCGATTCGCTTCGGCATTGCTGTACTTGACGAGCGCCGGATCGATATCGACGCCATACCCCGCGGCCCTCAGCTGCGACGCCGCGGTGAGAACGATCACCCCATCGCCCGACCCCAGATCCACGACGAAGTCTTTCGCGCCGACGTTCGCCATGTGCAGCATCTGGTCGACGACAACCTGCGGCGTCGGCACGAACGGCCCTCCGGTGCGGTCGAGCTCCTGCGCTCCGGCAAGGGCGGACGATATCGTACAGAGCGACAGGCACACACACATTGCCCGAATGTAGTCGAGCGCGCGGGCAAGGACGCCTGCTGGAGTAGGGCAGAACGCAGTCGCGCTGCGTTGCCCCGTCTCACGGCGCGCCCCTGCGGAGACCCGGCTCATCATCATTCGATGCCCATTCCTCATGATGCCCTTACGGCTTGACGAACTTCAGCACGAACTCGTCGTTGGGCAGCGGGTTCTTGAATACCGGGAGATCGCGCCCGTCACCCGCGCTTTTCAAAAATGTTCCCGATGCGACCGGCCGGAAACCGGCTGCCTCAAGCTCTTTGCGCACGACTACTTCTTCTATCCGATGCAGCGTCTTGGTCGCGTTGGTGCCGGACCCTGGAAGTGCAGAGTGGTCCGCAACGATATAGAAGCCTCCCGACTTAAGCGCCTGGAAGACCGCACGGTTCATGCGAGCCCGGTCGGTACCGAGATTTACCGTGTCGTGATAGTTGAAATTGAAGGTAACGAGGTCCAGATTGCGCACCTCAGCCGGTATCGGATCGTCGAATTCGCTGACGATCGACACAACGTTCGACAGTGCCGCTTTCTTGAGGCGCTCTTCGAATGCCGTCTTGCCGGCGCCGGTCAGCACCTGGGGGCTGTTCTGTGCATACACGCGTCCTTCGGGGCCCACCACGCGCGCAAGCAACTCCGTGTTATAGCCGCGGCCCGCACTCAGATCGAGCACGCGCATGCCGGGCCGGACGTCGTAAAACTGGAGCAGGTCTTCAGGGTGACGCCGTTGGTCGAGCGCACGGTCTTCGTCGGTGCGCTCCGAATTGTGCACGATCCAGGTGTAATCGAGCGGCTCTGCAGCGCATGCAGCAAGCGCGAGCACCGCAGCGTATGCGGCGACTCGGCGAGCAAGAGTGATCAGGAGAAAGGTCATGACGGCGGCCTGTAGGCTGTTGGCGATTTTTGGCGGCTATCTTACTCCAGCGGGATCGCGATCACGTAGTAGAATGCGGCCGAGTACTCCAGTCGATCAACAAACGCATGCGCCATCGATTCGTCCTCGTGTTGCTCGCTGTGCTCGTCACCCCGTGCGCCGCCGAAGGTCTGTACGGCTATGTGGACGAGAACGGCGTCGCCCACTGGAGCAATCTGCCGCTCGAGGGCTATCTCCTGTTCAGGAAAGATCCGCCAGCCCAGCAAAGTCCTGCGCCGGTCGCTGCCCTGCGCGAGGCTAAAGCGGCCATCGAACGGCTACCCGCCGCCGCGTTGCGCGAACGCTATAAAGAGCTCGTTGAGAGAGTGGCACGCGAGCAACAGGTGGACGTTGCGCTGCTGCACGCGGTCGTAGCGGTCGAATCGGGCTATAACGAGCGAGCACAATCGCCCAAAGGCGCCCGCGGTCTCATGCAACTGATGCCGGCGACTGCTCAGCGCTACGGCGTCACGGATGTATGGAATCCGCTGGAGAATCTACGCGGCGGCGCACGCTATCTGCGGGACCTGCTCGCGCTTTTCAATGACAATCTCAACCTGGCGCTTGCCGCCTACAACGCCGGTGAAGGCGCTGTGATCGGCTCAGGTTACAAAATCCCCCCTTACGCCGAGACGCGCACCTATGTCCCCCGCGTGCTGCAGCGTTACGAGCAGTATCGCAGCGGCCCCA
>JAQGNH010000173.1 GCA_028291945.1 Betaproteobacteria bacterium | reverse complement strand
AGAGATTACGCCTGGTGCTTTGCGCGGACCTTGTGGTAAGAAGAAACGCACACGTGATGACCCCGAAAGGTCGGTTATTCACTACGTGAGGGAAGCGCTCGCCGACGCGAAAGATGCGGCTCGCGGAGTGATCTGACCCCGATAGGGGTCGTGGGCGTTCGTACTTGAACGAAGGCGCATTTATAACCGGACTGTAGTAGGAGCACCGCTAAGGTGCTCACGCAAGACCTCCGCGGCAGCCTTTTGTGCCGCCTGTAACCGGCGTCGTCCTCGGTGCAGAGGGTTGCGTTCGCGACACCGTAACGTGTCTATCTGCGTCGACAGACCCCATCCGTAAAAAGAGGGGTCTGTCATTCGACCATCGCGCTGCACTTCCGTAGTCTCTAGTCTGGTCGATGGGAGACTCTGGGACACCCCCCGTGCTAGGTCAAGCAATCAGGATCAAGCGGTTTTGCACGGCGCACGGTATCGCTACGATGCGTTCAACAATCGAGCGCCAATCACAACAGAGCCGCGCAAACCACCGGACGCAAAAAGCACGTCAGAGTGAGAGGGCGCCCAAACCGCCTGATCGAGGAATCCGCGGGTCCCCCATCATCTACATCAACCTTGAACTATTACGAAGGACTACGCCATGGAACATATGCCACGACTCTTTTCCAACCATATCAGCGCGCGATTGTATCTGAAGTCGCTAGGCCAGCTTGATGATGACGAGACGCAAGCAATCGAAGGCTCAATGCTGGTTTGTTATCAGGCAACTCATGATACTAACGTTTACCGGAAAGGAAAGGCGGTATTGCCAGCAAAATTCGTCAAAAGCATGATGACACTGGTAACGGCTGATAGGAATCGTTTGGAGATCCACGCGTCGCGTTACGACGACGTGTTAGGCGATACGCTCAAGGGCACACTACGCGTAACGTTAGATGAATACTGCGCGGCGGGTCTGGACTCAAGAGCCTTATCAAGGGAGCAGCTCGAGCGCACGGTGCGACAGGCTTCGAATGCTCTTCAGATGCCAAGTAAGCGTCAGGGAATGGGCGTCTTGACGGTTTGATAGCGCGCGAGGTTGAAGGTGAGCGCTCCCAGCGGGACCCGGCACGTTCAGAGTGGTGAATTGCCGAGGTGGTGTAGAACAGCGACGGGCGAGGACTTATGCGGCAGTGATTAGCCGCGGCGTGGCATGAGCGACGGCGGCACGCGCGCGTCGCAGTGCAAACGCGCACGCCCTTGATTGTCGAAGGCGACGCGCCATTCACCGACGGCGCGAGGGTCGTTGGCGAAGTGCTGCTGACGGCGAGTGGCGAGATTGGCACAGGCTACGATCATCTGGGGCGCTGTGCCGGGGGCGCGTAGAAGATCGTCGAGTTGCTGGAGAACGTCGGGTTTGCCCCATACCGGCATGGCCATCACATGGGCGTTCCAAACCGTGATTACCAGATTGAAGGTGGCGCGCACGATTTCGATGGGCTGCTGCTGATCGAGTTCGCGCAGCAGGGGCGCGCCGAAATCGATTACGGTTTCTGAGATCTTGCGTTTCGGAATGGCGGGCCTCGCGGCGCCGCGGGGTGACGAATGCGTAGCCATGCGATTCAAGCGTGAGCAGGCTTCCAGTTGAACGGCAGGAGCTCGTGCAGGCGGTCAACGCGGTGCGCGTTGATGCGCCCGAGCACGTCCTTCAGATAAGCGAAGGGCTCCACCCGATTCAACTTGCAGGTCTCGATCAACGAGAAGGCGATCGCTGCAGCATGGCCGCCGCGCATGGAGCCTGCAAAGAGCCATGCTTTACGTCCAATTGCAATCGGACGCAAGGTGCGCTCCACGAGATTGGTGTCGGGCGCGAGGCTCCCGTTCTCGGTGAAGCGGTGCAGCGCCTGCCAGTTCGACAGCACGTAGCCGAAGGCTTGTGCCAGCGGTCCCTTCGGCAGCAGCTGCGGATAATGTTCTTCCAGCCAGCGCTTGAGCGCCGAGAGCAGCGGCACGGTCTCGGCTTGGCGCATCTTCAGGCGCTTATCCGGAGACAGGTCACGGCCGCGGCCTTCGATCTCATAGAGCTTCGCGATGAAGCGCAACGCCTCCTGTGCGAGCCCCGGGGTGCTCTGAGTCTTCACAATGTCATGGAAGCGTCGCCTCGAGTGCGCCCAGCACGCGACGTGGATCACGCGCCCGCTGCGAAACGTGGCGTGGTAACCCGCGTAATCGTCGGCTTGAAGGTAGCCGCTATAGTCGGCGAGGAAGCGCGTCGGATGGAGCGCTGCGCGCGTTTCGGTAAATTCGAAGCAGGCGGCGCGCGGGTAATCATGCCAGCAGTCTTGGGCGTCCTGGGTGTGTCCCGCGCTCACATAGGCCCACATGCGCGCGGTGCGCGCTTGACCGCGCCCGCCCAGGATCAGATCGAGGGCGGTGTCGTCGCTGAAGATGACCGGGGCTGCGAGCACGTGCTCCTTGAGCAGATCACGCAGCAGGCTCAAGAGCTCGGTGCTGCCCATGATCCAGTCGCACAGTGTGGCACGCGAGAGCTCCACACCATGGCGCCTGAAGATGCGCTCCTGGCGATTGAGCGGCAGCCCGTCGGCATACTTCGACACCAGAACCTGCGCCAGCAGCCCGGCGCTCGCGTTGCTCTTGGCGATCGGCGAGGGCTCGGCTGCGGCCACGCGAATCGTCGACTCACCGTCGTTCTCGCAGCGGTATTTGGCCCGTGCGTGTTCGATCACCGTGAGCTTCGCCGGCGTGAACTCCAGCGTCTCGCTCACCTCCTCGCCAATCTGGGTCAGCCGCTCGAACTGCGACTTCTCTTCGTCGGTGAGGTCGTATTCGATGCGCGTGCGTGGCAGATCGGCCGGCAGCCGGGGGCGGCCCTTCGACTTGGGGCGCTGGTAGCTGATGCTCTGGAGCTCATCCGCAGCCAGCGGCACGCTCACCGTGTCGCTGAAGAGCTCGCCCTGAGCCGCGAGGCGCTCGGAGCTGGCACCGAAGTGCATCCGGCGCAGCTTCGCGAGGCTTAACTGCAGCGAATCGAGAATGGTGCTGTATTGGCTATGCAGATCGGCGATGACGCCGAGCAGCGCGTCGACATCGCGGGGCAGTTTCTCGATGTCGACGGCGGGAAGAGCGCGCATGCCGAAATCAAACGTACCACATGCGCAGCCGTTGACACACATTGCAACGATAATCCTCGGCGCTCAGGCCACGCGGGAAGCGTGCACCGTGGGTAAACGCCGCGCACGCGAGAGGTCGATGCCTTCGAGAAAGGCCATCAGCTCGGCCATCGACAGCCCGCGGCGCGCGAGCTCGTGCGGGGCTGGAAAGCGCCCGCGCTCGAGCCGCTTATACAGCAGAAAGAAGCCATGCCGGTCCCACCACAAAAGCTTCACCTTATTGCGCCGCTTGCCCATGAACACGAACACCTGTCCGCCAAACGCATCGGCACCGAACAACGGCTCGACCATCTGCGCGAGCCCGTCGATTTGTTTGCGCATATCGATGGGCTCGGCACACACGTAGGCGCGCACCGATGAGGAAAGCATCATCACTTACGCTCCGCGCCCAATCGAGGCTACGATGGCATCCACCACCCGCGCCGCGGCAGTCCCGGCCAGGCGCACGTGCATCGAGTCCACGCTCACTTCAATGTGCTCTGCGACCGGCGCGAGGATCGACACTGGAAGAAACCGCTGCGCCAGCTTCGTACCGGACTCCTTCCTCGCAGCGCTCACCAGGCGCTTGCGCCAATACCAGAACGTCGCCTTTGCAATTCCCCGCCGCTGGCAGAACTCCACGACGGTCAAAGACGAGTGGCGTTGCGCCTCGATGAGCTTCGCCCACTGCCTCGCGTCATACCGCACGCCTTCGCGCTTGCGCCCGTTCGCTCTCGTTGCCCGTTCGCTTTCCACCGCCTTTGCTTGCATCGTGATCTCCTTCGAAAAAGAGACGACCATGCGTGATACAGGCGCTTCAATTCAAGACGGGTATTTGGAGACGCTTACCGCCCGGCGCATAAATCATCAGAGGAAGCCTGGCCTGCTCCGCCGCGGTCCAGAACCACTCGAGCCTGTCACCAGCGAGATCGCGCATCAGCTCGGGTGTGTGGAATGTGAGCCGTATGCCGAGCATGCCGGGCTGCTCGAGCCACTTCGCCACCGCGTCACGGTTCGGAGCGCCGGTGACTTCCAGGCGTCCCATGACACGAAAGCGATCGGGATGAAGTCGTGCAGCCTCGAGCGCTGTTCTGTTGTTTGGCCCTTCCCAGAACGGCGGTATGACGACGACGCGGTCGACGCCTGCCGCGCGCATTTCCGCGAGCAGATCAGCGAGCTGAAAAGGCCGCGTACCGTGGCGCGAGGGACGGTCGGGGGGATCGGTTTTCCACAAGTGCACCTGCGCATCTGCAATGAGCATGAATGTCAGCGAACGACGGGTCGTAAACAAGCGGCGCGGATCATTTGTGTAGAAGTGTGTTCGAACTCAAAATAGATTCTGGATCCGCGCCTTTGCCGGCTCGTCCAGAATGACGTCTGTTGGTCATCCGTTGCCAGCCTGTCCGGAATGAAGTCTGTTGGTCATCCTGAACTCGATCCCGGATCCATGTGGTCGTTCTGTTGTCA
>JAQGNH010000166.1 GCA_028291945.1 Betaproteobacteria bacterium | reverse complement strand
CGCGTGCTCGACTGGGACGATAAGCCGGTGCCTCGACTATATGCGGTCGGCGAAATTTGTTCGGTATTCCAGTTCGTGTATCAGGGCGGCGGCAATCTCGCGGAAGGCATCACCTTCGGACGCATCGCCGGACGCAATGCGGCGGGGGAGTGCCCTGTCATTTTCCGAGCATTCGCAACCGATTATCCGGAGTGAATTGAGAGAGCCTGCTTCGCGCAGCAGTCCTAATCGAGCGTGATGCCAACTTGCTGGCCGATGCGCGCGATGCGCTCGCGCTCTGCTTTGATGAAGGCGGCGAACTCGGCGGGAGATTCAGCCTGCGCCGTCGCGCCCTGCTTGGCGAACGGTTCCCGCACTTCCGACGATTGCAGCGCCTTCACGATCTCGGTGTGCAGCTTTTTCACGATGCCGGCAGGCGTCTTCGCCGGAACCGCAACGCCCCACCAGAGCGTGCTCTCGAAGCCGGCGACTGTGTCGGCTACCGTCGGCAATTCGGGGAATAATGGGTCACGCTTCGGCCCAGTCGTTGCGATCACCTTGATCCTCCCGCTCTTCCAGTGAGGCATCACAGTGACCGGCGATGTCATGATGAACTGGAGTTGTCCTGTGATCAGGTCGTTGACCGCCAGGACCGAACCCTTGTAGGGCACGTGAACGGCTCTTACGCCCGCAAGTACATTGAACATTTCGCCAGCGAGATGCGGCGCCGAGCCGTTGCCACCCGAGCCGTAGTTGAGCTGTCCCGGCCGTGCTTTAGCGAGTTTCACGAGGTCAGCTACGGTGCTGACGCCAAGCGACGGATGCACTGCGACCACGTTGGCGACCGACGCCACGCGCGACAGCGCTAGAAAGTCGTTGTCGATGTTGTACGAAAGCTTCGGCTTGAGTGCGGGCAGCGTGGCGAAATTGGTGGTGCCCGCCAGCAGCAGCGTGTAGCCGTCGGGCGGTGCGGCCTTTGCGATTTCGACGGCCATCACGCCGCTCGCCCCCGGACGCGAGTCCACGATAACCGGCTGTCCCGTCTGCTCGGTCAGTTTGTTACCGAGGATCCGCGCGAGGACGTCAGGCGTGCCGCCCGGCGGCAAAGACAGGACGATCCGCACCGGCCGGCTCGGGTAGGTTTGGGCCGAGCCGATCCCTGGCGCCGCAAGCGCTGCAAGCGTAACTGCTGCAAGACGCAGCACGTGAGCGCGAATAATCGTCATGGCAGTACACCTCGCTTGTTGTCACACTACTGGGCTGCCGATATAAAGGGAACGAGCAGATTTGCTATAGCCCTATCACGAAACGTTATGGATCAAACGGCGCAGTATTGGGACAATCGCATTGGACGGCGGCTCAAGCTGCGCGACCTGCATATTTTTTTCGCCGTCGTGCATTGCGGCAGCATGGCCAAGGCTGCCAAGCATCTTGCGATGTCTCAGCCTGCGGTGTCGAAGATCATCGCCGACATGGAGGCTGCGCTTCGCGTCCGACTGCTCGATCGGGGCTCGCGGGGCGTCGAGCCGACCGTCTACGCACACGCGCTGCTGAAGCGCGGTCATGTGGTGTTCGACGAGCTGAGGCAAAGCATAAGCGACATCGAGTTCCTGTCGGACCCGACGGCGGGAGAAATACGGGTCGCGACTCAAAGTCTGCTGGCCGCGGGGTTGTTGCCTGCGGCCATCGATCGGTTATCGCGCCGCAGCCCCGACATCATTGTCCGTGTGGTCGAAGCAAACCCGTCGACGCTCGACTTTCGGGAGCTGCGAGAGCGAAATGTTGACGTGGCGCTCGCAAGAATACCCAGATCTTTTGCAGCAGACGACCTCGAGATAGAAATCGTCTTCGATGATCCTCATCGCGTCGTAGTGGGCGCGCGCTCCCGCTGGGCACGTCGTCGCAAGATCGCCCTTGCGGAATTGGTGAATGAACGATGGATCTTTCCGCCTAATCAGGTGATCAGCGTACTGATCGCGGAGGCGTTCAAAGTGCATGGCTTGGAAGTTCCACAGGAGCGGGTGAGCGCGGGTAACGTCCTGCTTCGCAATCATCTCCTCGCAACCGGGCGTTTCATTACGGTGCTTCCGGATTCGGCGCTGCGGTACAACGCAACGCAATGGTCGCTCAAGGCATTGCCCATCGATCTAGGCGTCAAACCACGGTCGATTGCGATCGTCAAGTTAAAGAATCGAACGGTGAGCCCCGTGGTTGAGGTTTTCGCTGAGCATGTGCGGGCGGTCGCGAAAACGATGTTTGCGCCGTTCGAATAGCATATCGCTCGAAGTCATCGACGCGCCTGTGACTTCAGAGTAGACCAACTGATTGCGTGCGGGCGAGTAAGGGGGAGCCGTGAAGCTAAAGGTCGTTGCCGCATTTTTAAGCGTCGTCCTTGCCGCGTTGCCCACTGCGGCGTTCGCGCAAGGTTGGGCGCCGCAGAAAAACGTGGAGATCGTCGCCGGTTCAGGTCCGGGCGGCAGCAACGACAATACGGCGCGGACGATCGAGCGCACGCTCGCTTCCATCAAGCTCGTGCCCACGACGCTGACCGTCGTCAACAAGCCCGGCGGCGGCGGAAACATTGCGGGCACCTATGTGGCCCAGCGCGCCGGCGACGCGCACTATCTCCTCGTCGCAACGAGCAGCATCGCGAGCAACCACATCAACGGTGCGAGCACGCTGACGCCTGCCGACTTCACTCCGCTCGCCATGATGCTGCAGGACTACGTGGTGTTCGCCGTGGCCACGAATTCGCCGATGATGAGCGGCAAAGACCTTGCTGAGCGTTTAAAGAAGGACCCGCGCTCAGTCACGATCGGCTTCGCGAACACGTTTGGCGGCAGCCGTCACGTCGCTGCGGGACTGCTGCTGAAGTCGCTCGGCGGCAGTCCACGCGACTTGAAGCCCGTCGTCTTCAAAGGCTCCGCCGAAGCTATACCTGCAGTGCTGGGAGGTCACATCGATATCGCCGTGATCGGCGCGGTCAATGCGATCGCGCACGTTGCAAACGGCCGCATGCGTGTGCTCGGCGTCGCGGCGCCTCAGCGGCTCGCAGGCGTGCTCGCGAACGCGCCGACCTGGCGAGAGCAAGGTGTGAACGTCGTATCAGGATCGTGGCGCGGCATTTTCGGACCGAAAGGCCTGACACCGGCGCAGATCGCTTATTGGGAAAACGCGTTGCGGAAGGTTGCCGAAACGCCGGAGTGGAAAGCGGACCTCGAGAAGAACTTCTGGACCGATCATTTCGTGACCGGCG
>JAQGNH010000159.1 GCA_028291945.1 Betaproteobacteria bacterium | reverse complement strand
GCTGCCCTTCGCTGCATCGACTCTGTCGGATATGCGCCGCCCATCGTTAAGCTCGATGTCGATGAACGTCGTCAGGAACGCATACTTTCCGGCTTCCGCTTCTTCATCGGTATACGACGTGTAGTCGATTTTCGAGATCGTTTTCTGGACTTCGGGTTGGTTCACGTACTCATCGGTGAATTCGGTGAGTCCAGCTCTGCGTTTGAGCAGGATCGCGGTGAGACAGAACTCCATGCTGAGCTGCCCCTGCAGACCTTTCTCCGGCCGATGGAATGTGAAGTTCAGCGGAATGAGACGGTTCGTCTTTACGTGCACGCGCTTCACGTGATCGGGCTTGATGTCGTGCTTCAGCACCAGCTCGAGCATCTTGCACATTGCCGGGTGGCTGATCTGTCCGGACGGGAACGGCTTGATGGCAACGCCTGGCGAAACGTAGCCCCACGGTCGGCCGAGGGTTTCGATCACGCCGATGTCGTAGCCGCCGGCCGTTGCCATGAAGAACCCGCGCGACCCTTCCATGACGGTCGGCGTCGACGTAAAGCCGAGATTCGCCAGCGATCCAGCCACGATGGCGCTCTCGGCGGCATGTCCCGAGTGCAGCGCTTTCGCCATCGAACCGAAGTTCTCGCGAAAGCCGGAGGAATGGCTCGCGGCGATGCCGATGGCGGCGCGAGCTTTGTCGGCGGACAGCTTGAGCAGGTGACTGACCCCCGCGGCCGCACCGATGACACCGAACGTGCTGGTTCCGTGAAAGCCGCGCAGGTAGTGCTCCTTGCTGCTCGCCTGGCTGACCTTGCATGTCACTTCAGATCCTACGCAGAACGCCGCGAGCACATCGCGGCCGCTGGACCCGAGCTGCTCCGCCTGCGCGATGACGCTTGCCGTCACAGGGCCCGACGGGTGCGTGCGGCTCGGGTGATACGTGTCGTCGAAATCATCCGTGTTGATGGACCCGCCGTTCGCCATCGCGGCGAAGCGCGGCAGCGCCCGAAGCTCTGAGCCGAACACGGTCGATGTTCCGCCGCAGCCGAGGTCGGCGATGTACTTCCGCACGATCGCGGAACCCGGCGTGCGCGAGCCGGCAAGCCCGGCAGCCAGCGTATCGAGCATGGCGAGCCGCGCGCGCTGCAGCAGCTCGGGCGGAAGATCCTCGTAGCGCGTGCGCGAGATGAACTCGCCGATACGAGTCGCGACGGTTTGTTCGTTACCCGCAGGCTTCGAGTCGTTCATCGATTCCTTTCAATCCGCTCCCGGTTTGATCTTTGCGCGGTCCACCACGGCAAACCACTTTGCATATTCGTCGCGGATTCGGCGATCGAAATAGGTTGGCGCTTGCGCGTCGACACCTGTGTGCAGTTTGAGCCGCCGTTCTTTGCTCGTCACGTCAACGATAGGAGGAATCAGGCCGGTTGGCTACGCCTTTCGGAGAACAACGAGCGCGTCCGCAGCGACCACACCCTTCCCTCGTGGCCGCACGAACAATGGATTCACATCGAGCTCCTGCACCTTATCGCGCAGCTCCCACGCCAAGCGAGAAACGTCGACCAGAGTCTTTGCTAGCGCGTCCACATCGAGTGGCAGTTTGCCGCGTATGCCCTCAAAGAGCGGGTAAGCGCGTAGCTCACGGATCATCGAGAGTGCGACGTCGCACTTAAACGGAGCGATGCGGTAAGACAAGTCATGTAGCACTTCCGTCCAGATCCCGCCAAGCCCCAGCGCGACTACAGGGCCGAACACGTCGTCATTGACCACGCCTACAAGCACTTCAGTGCCGTCTGTGATCATCTCCGATATCAGCACTCCATCGATGGCCGCATGAGGGGCCGTCTTCGACACGTTCGCCAGTACGCGCTTCACGGCCCCAGCCAATCCGTCTCGGTCTGCAACGCCGAGCAAGACACCCCCCGCTTCTGTTTTGTGAAGAATCTCGCTGGAGATTACTTTGACTGCATAGGGTGGTTGCAACGCGATTGCGTCGACAGGGTCTGTCGTAGATACGCGCGCGTCGACGCTAATCGGAATGCCGTACTGCTGCAGAAGCTTCTTACTGTCGGCCTCGTTCAACGCGCCGCCTGTGCCAGCAAGCTGTAACGGTGCACACGAGCCGATGACGGGTCCGACGTCGCCAACGATCTGGTCACGCACCTCCACAGACCATGAGAGTGCTGAAGCGGTTCGCGCCAACGCTGCCGGTGAGGACACGATGGGAATTCGAGCGGCTTCAAGCACTGAGTATGCTTCTTCTGATGTGTCTCGCGACACTGATGTGAAGACCAGTATCGGTTTTTTACTGTCATTTCTCGCTGATGCGAGCGCGTGCGCGCCATTAAGCGCCTGCTTTCCCACTATCGTCATGAACAAAACGCACAGCACGTCTACGTTCTCATCGTCCAGCACTGCCTGGACCGCGTCGCAGAACTTGGAGGCGATTGCGTCCTCCAGGAACCCTGGGGGGAGATCGACGGGGTTTCCCCGAGCGCTGCACTGGAGATAACATTTCTTCAGTATCTCGACGCTTTCGGCTCGCAGTGATGCCATCTGCAGCGACGCCTCGTCTGCCGCGTCTGCGAATACGATCGCCGCCCCGCCAGAAGCACTCATGAGAGCCACTCTACGCCCCCGCGGAAGCCGCTTGGAATTCAAGGCGCGAACGACGTCTGCGATCTCCTGCAAATCCCGCACTTCAATGATTCCTGCTTGCTTTAACGCAGCACGATACACTTCATATCGTCCAGTCATGCTGGCCGTGTGTGACGCAGCCGCGAGCTTCCCCTCGCTCGTGTTGCCGACTTTCCAGACGATCACCGTTTTGCCGAGATGCGCTGCTTTTCTGCCAACGCTCATGAGCGCACGCCCGTCCGATACCCCTTCCATGTATGCGACCACGATGTCGGTGCCCGAGTCTTCTAAACAAGCGTCTATGAATTCGGGAGTCGCGATATCCACTTCATTGCCGCTGGAGATGAGATAACGGAAGCCGACTCCACCGCCCGCAATGCGTAACGCGATCGTGCGTCCCAAACCGCCGCTTTGCGACACGATCGATACTGAACCCGCCGGGAGCACGGGCTTTCGCGTCATGCCCCCGAACGCTGCATAGACGTGCTCTGGCACGTTCACGATGCCCAAACAGTTCGGCCCCACCAGCCGAACGCCAGCAGCTCGCGCGACTCGTACCAGCTCGTTCTCGCGCCGAGTCCCTGCCTCACCCGCCTCCCTGAACGAACCGCTGTAGATGATTGCGAATGGAATGCGTAATTCTCCGCACACGCGTACAGCGTCAATGGCCCCCTCTGCCGAAATCGCAATGATCGCCAGATCGCACGGTCCGTCGATGTCGCGCAGCGAGCTATAGCACGTGAGCCCCGCCAGCTCGCGATATTTTGGATTAACCGGATAGATGCGCCCCGGGTAGCCGTAGCATCGAAGCGCGTGCAGCGGTTGGCCGCCGCCGCGAGGCTCTTGGCGAGCACCTACAATGGCAATCCCGCGGGGATTGAAAAGTCTGGCGAGTGCGTTCGCGTCGCCACTGCCAACGCCGCCTGGCGCGATTTGCTCGTTCACGCGTTACTCTGCACGCATGCCAGTCTTCTGGATGAGCTCGCACCAACGCGATATCTCTGACGCGATAAATCGGCCGAACTCGCTTGGAGTGGACGTGACAGCATCACTCATGACGAGATCTGAGATTTGTTGCTTGACCCTTTCCGCGCCGATGATGTGCACCACTTCACCGCTGATACGGTCGACTATGCGCTTTGGTGTGCGTCTGGGGGCGAGCATGCCGAACCATGTCGATACTTCGAAGCCCGGCACCCCAGCTTCAGCCATAGTGGGCACGCCTGCGAACAAAGGCGAGCGCCGGGCACTCGCAACGGCCAGCGCGCGCAACTTGCCTGCCTTCACATGGGGCAGCGACTGCGTCGCATCAAAAATGAGCTGAACATTACCAGCGAGCAGATCGGTCACGGCTGGCGCAGCGCCGCGGTACGGAACTACGACGCTCTTCAGGCCCGTATGGATCTTGAATAGCTCGGCAGCAAGATGAGTGGATTGCCCCAGCCCTGAACTGCCGAAGCTGTAACGACCGGGATCCGCCTTCATTGCGTCGACGAGGTCTTTTACCGACCGGTAATGCACTGAATTGTTTGCAACCAGAGTCAGTGGCGCGGTAGCGAGCAGCGATACGGGCTCAAAATCGCGTAGCGTGTCGTAGCCGGGGTCCTTGTAGAGCACGGGACTCAGTGCAATGGAGCCGATGTTACCGGTCACGAGCGTATACCCGTCGTTCGGCGCCTGCGCAGCGGCGCGCATTCCAATCAACCCACCCGCGCCCGCGCGATTATCAACGACTACCGGCTGGCCCAATGTTTTGGACAATCCCTGCCCCATTACGCGCGCGATGAGATCGGTACCGCCACCCGGTGCAATCGGCACGATCATGCGTATCGGTCTGCTCGGGTAATCCTCGGCTGATTTCGCAGATGGAACGCAAATAACGGTGAGCGACATGTAAATGCATGTCGACCGCGCCACGGTTCGTGCCCAACCCCAGTTCGACCGCCTGCTCATTCTCCGTCCTTTTCGCATCATGACACTGCTAGTCAAGCTTTATGTTCGCTTGTTTAATGACCTTCCCCCACACCTTGAGCTCGGATTGGATACGCTCGGCGAGGTATTCGGGAGTACTGGCCACGACATCGGCGCCATCGGCGGCGAGCTTCTTTGATACATCCGGCGTGCGAAGTAT
>JAQGNH010000156.1 GCA_028291945.1 Betaproteobacteria bacterium | reverse complement strand
TGTCGCTCGTGCCGCGCAAGCTCGACCAGGTCTACAGCCACGGCGAACAGGCGCTGCAGTCGCCTGAAACACGCCACCTCGCGCCGAATCACCGCGGGCTCGCGCGCGAAGCCGATGTGAGTACGCTCGCGTTACAGATTGTCCGCAACGTAAAACGTCGCGCGCACGAACGTTTGAAACGTACGCTGAATCTCGAACAGTGGGTGCTGCTGTTTCACATCGGAGGCAGCCGGCCGTGTACCCGCATCCGCGATTTCCGCAGCATCGTCCCGCCAAGCGACCGCTATTTTGCCGATCCTCACATCGTCTATCGCGACGGCGCCTACTACGTGTTCATCGAAGAGTACCCGTATGAGAAGGCGAAGGGTCATATCTCCGTAATCAGGATCGACAAGGACGGGAGCCACGGAGAAGCAACCAAAGTTCTAGAGCGGCCGTACCATCTTTCTTACCCCTTCGTGTTCGAACACGGCGGCGACCTTTATATGGTTCCGGAGTCGATGGCGAACCACGCTGTCGAGCTCTATCGATGCACGGAATTTCCAAATCGATGGGAATTCGTGAGGAACCTGCTGCAGGACGTGTGGGCCGTCGATTCCACGCTGCTCTTCCACGCTGGAAAGTGGTGGCTGTTCGCAAATCTGCTGGAGAACGAAGGCGGCTCTGCGAGCGAGGAGCTGTTTGTTTTTTACACCGACTGCTTTCTGACCGGAACGTGGACGTCGCATCCAATGAATCCTGTGGTCTCGGACGTTGCGACAGCGCGTCCTGCCGGTCCTATTCAGGAGCGCGATGGGAAGCTTTATCGCCCCAGCCAGGACTGCTCGGTCAGATACGGTTATGCCATAAGAATCAACCAAATCGCCATGCTATCTACAGAAGAGTATGCAGAGCGCGAAGTCGACACGATCAAACCCGACTGGGGCAAGAACGTACTCGGCACCCATACGCTTGCCTACGCCGCTGGACTGACGGTGGTAGATGCACTTCTTGTTCGATCCAAGTTCGGCCAGCATCGGTGATCACTTCCAATGACTGGGAGACCGGGTGAAGGTCCTGTTTTTTGCGAATACCGAATGGTATCTCTACAACTTTCGTCTCGCGTTTGCCAAGTTCCTGAGGGACCGCGGCTTCGAGGTCGTCATGGTGTCACCCGTCGGGCCTTATGGCGCGCGCCTCATCGCCGAGGGTTTTCGCTGGATCGGACTCGATATGAACCGGCGCAGCATCCATCCAGGACGTGAGCTTGCGGTGCTGTACCGGCTGTCGCGAATCTACGCGGCCGAGAAACCTGACATCGTTCACCACTTCACCATCAAATGCGTGGTCTACGGCTCGTTTATCGCCTGGCGCCTCGGGATACGCAAACGTGTGAACGCGGTCGCGGGGATGGGCTATGTTTTTACCAGCAGCGCGCTGCGTGCACGGCTGCTGAAGCCTGTCGTTGCGGCGCTGATGAAACTGCTCCTGCGCGGCAACGACGCACGCTTGATCATCCAGAACAATGACGATTTCAGCGCATTCCAGACCGCGCGCCTGGCCTCGCCCGCGAACATGCGGCTGATTCGTGGCTCGGGCGTCGATACGTCGCTGTTCCGTCCTCGTGACCGAGCGCGCGACGGTCGCACACGGGTCTTGTTTGCGGCACGTCTGCTCTGGGACAAAGGCATAGGTGAGTACGTGGAGGCCGCGCGCATACTGAAACGCGCCAACTGTGCAGTCGATATGCTCATCGCAGGCGTGCCCGATATTGGCAATCCCAGCTCGGTGGCGCCCTCACAGATCGAGCAGTGGATGCAGGAAGGTGTGATCACGCACCTCGGACATGTCGATGACATGCCGGCACTGTTGTCGGATGTCGACATTGCAGTGCTGCCGAGTTACCGCGAAGGCGCGCCGCGCAGTCTGATCGAAGCGGCCGCGGCGGGTTTGCCGATTGTCAGCACGGACGTGCCGGGATGCAGGGAGATCGTGGAGCATGAGGTGAACGGGTTGCTGGTGCCTGTACGTCAGGTGGACCCGATCGTGGAAGCCATTCGCTTCCTGCATCAATACCCGGCGGAACGCGTTCGGATGGGGCAAGCCGGCCGCAACAAGGTGTTGCGGCAATTCGATCAACGTCTCGTCTTCGAGGCTACACACGCCGTGTATCTGGAATTGATCGCGCGGACGGCGCAGAAGTCCCACCAGAACGCATTACAGGCCTGATAGAGCAAGGGATCCATGTCTACGGAAATCGCACTGAGAAAGCACTACCCGCTTCCTGCTGCTGAGCGGCAGGAAGCCGAGATCAGCGATCTTGTCATCTACTGGCGCAGCATCATGAAGCGTAAGTGGGCGATATTGGGTATTGCGATCGTAGTGTCCACGCTCGCCGCTCTTGCTGCTCTGAACACCACCCCCATCTATCATGCGACCGCAACGGTCCTGATCGAGCAGAACCGAGCCAAGCTGGTTTCTATCGAAGAAGTGTACAGCGGAGGCGGCAACAACCGCGAGCACTTCGAGACACAAGCCGATCTGCTGGGCTCGCGTGCTCTCGCTGTAAAGGTCATAGATAAGCTCAATCTCACGCAGCATCCCGAATTTGACCCGAGGCAGGCGAAGCCCCCATTCTGGCGCGCGATGTTGGAGCGGTTCGGCGTCGGCGAGGCGAGCAAGCCGCCGAGCGAACAACAGATTCATTCAGCGGTGCTCAATGCCTTCCTCAATCGCACTTCGATCGAACCCGGTCGCATGAGCCAGCTCATCAGAGTGAGTTTCGATGCAGCGGACCCCCAGCTCGCTGCCGATATCGCGAATGAGCTCGTTCAGAGCTACATCGATCTTGACATGGAGAATCGCTTCAACATGACCAAGCGCGCGAGCGAATGGCTCAAGGAGCGGCTGTCGGACCTGAAGGTGAACCTGGAGCAATCGGAACGGGCGTTGCAGGATTACCGTGAAAAGGAACATATGGTGCAGGTCCAGGGCCTCGGCCAGAGCGGCGCCGCGCGACAACTCGAGGACCTGAGCCGCGCGCTGGTCGAGGCGCGGCAAAGACGCGCCGAAGCGGCCTCTGCGTACAACCTGATCAAGAGCTCGAAGGGTAATCTGGAGACTCTTCCGGTCATTCAACGCAATCCACTGATGGCAAGACTCAAGGAGTTCGAGGCCGAGTCGGAGCGCAAGTACGCGGAGAACCTCAAACGTTATGGGCCGCAGCATCCGCGCATGCTCGAGGCCGAAGGCGATCTCAGGCAGGCTCGAGAAAATACGCGTCGGCAGATCGAAACGGTCGTCGGGAGTCTCGCCAACGAGTATGAGGCGGCGCGCGCTAACGAGCGCGCTGTAGAGCGCTCGATCGCCGAGGCGAAGGGCGACGTACAGGGCATCAACCGCAAAGAGTTTCAGCTCAGTGCACTGGAGCGGCAGGTCGCGACCAATCGTCAGCTGTACGACACGTTCCTGAGCCGCTTCAAGGAAACGAGTACGGCAGGCGATGTGCCAAGCAGCCCTGTGGCTCGCATCACAGACCCCGCGATGACACCGGACTATCCGCTGAAGCCCAAAAAGACTCAGATCGTCTTGATCGCGTTCGTGCTCGCGTTGTGTCTGGGCATCGTGGCGGCGATCTTTCTCGAACGGCTGGATAACACCCTGCGCTCGCCTGAAGACGTCGAAGATAAGCTGGGGCAGCCGATGCTGGCCATGCTCCCGCTGCTCACCGGGGATACGGGACAATACGTCGGGCGGCACTTTCTCGATCATCCGAAATCGTTATTTTCGGAGGGGATCCGGACCGCACGAACGGCGGTGCTGCTTTCATCCATGAATGCGCACAAAAAATCATTGCTTGTCACCTCGGCGGTGTCCGATGAAGGCAAGACCGCAATCGCGGTGAATCTGGCCCTGGCACACGCACAGACGCAGCGCGTACTTTTAATCGATGGGGATCTTCGTGCGCCTGCCGTGGCGCAGGCGCTGGGTCTCAACCCGGTTGCGCCCGGGCTCGTCGACCTGGTCACGGGCAGTGCAAATTTCAGGGACTGCCTGCAGCGCGTAAACGGTTCCTCGCTCTACATCATGACTGCAGGTTCGCCCATCGGCGATCCGCTGGATCTCATACTCTCAGCGCGGTTCAGACACGTCATGGAAGCCCTGTCAGAGGCGTGCGATATCATGGTGATCGACTCGCCGCCCATTCACCCGGTCAGTGACGCCGCCGCATTGTCGAAGTTCGCGACGGGTGTTGTCTTCGTCGTCAAGGCCGACGAGACGCCCAAGCAGCTCGTGCGTCGCTCGATTCAGGCGCTGCACTCGGTCAACGCCAAATTGCTGGGTGTTGTGCTGAATCAGCTGGATTTCAGCAAGGTCCGGCCCTACTACGGATCCTATGGCGGGGAAAATGATGGGTATTACCCACGGCCGGAGAAATCCCTCGCACACGCGAAAACGGTCGGCTCGCTCACCGCCACTCCGCAATCGACCTGATGCCCGGCCGCAGGCAGACGCCTCAAACGGAATCAGCCGGCGATCGCGGCATGATCGATCTGCATTGCCACCTGCTGCCGGGCGTCGACGATGGGCCCGAGACCATGGAGCAGGCGGTCGCGATGGCGCGTGCGGCGCACGATGCGGGAATTCAGAAGGCGATCGTGACGCCGCATCTGCACCTCGGACGCTACGAGAACGATCTAAATTCGATCCGGATCGCTGCGCACGCGTTCTCGGCTGAGCTCAAACATCGCCAGATACCGTTGCAGATCAGCTACGCTGCGGAAGTTCGAATCTGCCCGGAGCTTACCGAGCTCGTTGAAAATGGCACGGCCCCATTCGTGGGCGAGCTGGACGGCAAGAAAATACTGCTGCTTGAGTTTCCTCACAGTCACATACCGACCGGCAGCGACAAGATGGTCGAGTGGCTCCTCGGACACGGCGTCAGGCCGATGATCGCGCACCCCGAGCGCAACAAGGATGTGATCCGTAAGTTCGACAAGATCCTGCCGTTCGTGGAGATGGGCTGCTTGATGCAGGTGACTGCGGGCTCGGTGGCGGGGCGCTTCGGACCTGCGGCGCGGCAGCGCGCAAACGATCTTCTAGAGCACGGGTTCGTGCATGTCCTTGCGTCCGACGCCCATAATCTCGATGTGCGCCGGCCTGAGCTGGAGATGGGCCGTGTCGCAGCGGAGCGCCTGATCGGCGTCGCGGCTTCGTGGGCGTTAGTGCGTGAAACACCGCACGCGATCAGCAGGAGCAGGTTTTCGGAGGTCGATCTCGACAGTGCAGTCGAGGACGTAAGCTGATTCGCGGCAGTCCCGCCGCTGCACGCACGATCGGCTGTCTAGAACAGACTTTCGCGGACGTACAGAATGTCGTCGGCCAGAATGGTGTCCTGAGGCGTTGGCCTGAGCACCTGTACCTTGCCGTCGGCCCCGCGGCGATGCAGGCGCAACCACCGTTCAGTGCCGCGCACGGTGGGTCCGCCCCCTTGCGCCAGCGCCTGTTGGACCGTCATTCCGCGCTCGACGCGATAAGAGCCAGGCTTCTGCACTTCACCGTAAATGTAGTACACGGGTTGGCGAGGCACGTAGATGACATCGCCTGCGGCTACGACCGTATCATCCTGGAGCTGGTTATTCAGGAACACGGCCGCGATGTCGACCTCTTTGCGGAAGGCTTTGCCATTGCGGGTTCCTGTCAGGGTTGCCACATCGCCCCCGGTTGCCGTAACGCCGCCTGCAATTGCCAGCATCTCTGAGACGCGGGTGTTGGTCGTTTCCAGCGGAAAGCGTCCGGGACGATTGACCTGACCGAGTACCGAGACCTGGTTGCCGCGATTCTGCAGGAGCGCGATATTGACCTGCGGCTCGCGGAGAAAACCACCCGTCTTGAGCGCTGCTGCGATAGCCTGCTCCGCAGCGGGTATGGTCATGCCGCCGACTTTGACGCTGCCGACCAGCGGATAGCTGATCGTGCCATTCTCGGTGACGCGGGTCTCGACCGTGAGATCAGGATTCTGGAATACGGTAACCCGGACGATGTCCCCGGCGCCAATCTGATATTCGGCGGGTCGATCCTGGGCAATAGCGGGTAAGCCGATGCAGGCAAGCACGAGCACCAGGAACGCCTCGAGCAACAGCCGAACCGTTAGATTGGATGGGCAACTACGGATGATCATTTCAGTCCTCGCAAGTCTTCTCGTCGAGTGAATTCACTCGTGCATCGGTTCATTAAAACGTAAACGCTCCGGAAACACTGGCGATGTGCCCGTCATAGTCATTGCCGGGGACATTCGAAGAGCGGCTGTAATTTTGAAGGCCGGCCTTGAGCAACACGCTGCGGCGCGGCGTCCAGCTCAATCCAATCTGCGCGGCGCGTTCGTTGTCTACGCGCAACGGGCCCGTCGGCGCGACGACGGGGCCGCGGTAGTCTCGGTGTACGTGATCGAATTGAGCAAGGAACGCTGTATGCGCAGCGAGTTGCCACGTCCACGATGCGCTGGCCAGGTCACTCACCCGATAACTGGAGAGCGGGTCCCACCACGTTGTGATGTCGCGCCGGCCGAGCAGGTTGAAACGCGATTTCGCACTCGGCGACCAGAGCCACCCGATCTCCCCTCCCAGTCCGGCATAGTCCCGCTGCGTAAAATGCTCGTGATGGCGATCGGTCCAGGTGAGCCGGCCGCGCAGTGCCGATTTGCCGGTCGCAATCCAGTCCGCGACGACTTCGGTTTGATTGTCGCGGAAGCCATTATCGAAGAGCGCCGCCGGGTCAAAGCCATTCTTATAAGTTCCTTTCACGTAGCGCTGAATGACCGCTATCGACGAGCCCGGCGCGGCAAGGTATTTGATGCCGGCCTCACCGCTCACCGCGTCAAAGCTTTGTTCGGGCGATATCGCAACGCGAGAATCCTTCTGTTGAAAGTGCGAAGCGCCCCCAACGGCATGCCAGCCCCCCGTCAATTGGGAATCGAGGGTGAGGTACTCCCGGTCCGACGTTCGCAGATCCTGTTGGGCCGTTTTGACGTCGCCAAACGGTACCAGGGCCTGCCTGCGATCAGCGCCAACGGTGCCACTTGTTCTCGGCGTGATATGCCAAAGCCATGCACCGCGATACTCGAACGCTTCGAAGTCGAGAAAAGTAAAATTCTTATAGCGGTAGACCGTTTCGCTGACGTCCAGCTGAAAGCGTTGCTGCGATAATGATTTGTCCACGCGTAATAGGACGGTTGATACACTGATCTCGTCGGACTTCGAAGTCGTGCCCAGGGTCGCCTTAGGATCGGTCGACTCAGAGAGCCTGAAAAGATTCGAGTCGTACGTAAGTGCCGTGCTGATGGACAGATTGAGGGTGTCATACTCATCAGCACGTGCAGAATGAATCGTTGTCGCGGCCCCGAGCGCGCAGACCACGATGACGCATCGACGTCGCATAGAGCGCTCATTCACCGGACGAACATCCTTTCGGGCTTTTGGGTTCTGGGCAGCGAGGCATTCGGGCGCTTTATACTAATACCCGAGCTCGCACCGACGCATGGGCAGAATGCACATGCCGGCCGGTCTGCGAGCTCTGCTGGTCAGTGGTGGCAACCGATGGCGGAGTGGCTGATCCCCATTCGCAATCTCGAGGCCAGCCCAGCGTGGAGTCGCTCGGCTGTGCCCTCAGGGCTGAGCGGGGCTGTGCGGCGCAAGTCCCTGGGCTAAAATCCAGAGTTACATCACTTGAAAGGCGTCTCGACATGAATCATCCAGGCACCGCACTGCCCAGCCTCACTGACAAGCTCATAGCACGGAAGGAGGGCTCGATAGGCTGGATCGTCTTCAACAACCCAGCGCGGCATAATGCCGTATCGCTGGAGATGTGGGAGTCATTAACGCTCGTGCTGGGCGCGTATGCGAACGATTCCGAAGTGCGGGTGATTATCCTCAAGGGTGAGGGCGAGAAGGCGTTTGTGGCTGGCGCCGACATCTCGCAATTCAAAGAGAAGCGTTCCAGCCCCGAGGCCGTAGCCCACTACAACGCTACGGCCGATGAGGCAGGCGAAGTGCTGAGGAACTGTCCGAAGCCGACCATCGCGATGATCCGCGGCTTTTGCATTGGTGGTGGTACAGGCATCGCGGTCAGCTGCGACATCCGTATTGCTGCTGAAGATGCGCGCTTCGCGGTGCCCGCGGCGAAGCTCGGGCTGGGGTACCGCTTTGCCGGCATCAAGCGCCTGGCCGATATTGTCGGACCGTCGTTCGCGGCGGAGATTTTTTACACTGGGCGCCAGTTCAATGCCCAGGAAGCGCTGCAGATGAACCTCATCAACAGGCTTGTGCCCGCCGGTGAATTGGAGCGCTACACACTCGATTACGCAAATACGATCTCCAACAATGCGCCGCTTACCATCGCTTCGGTCAAACGGGCACTCGTGGAATATTGCAAGGGCAGCGCTGAGCGCGATCTCGCGCTCTGCCAGAAAATGGTCGATGACTGTTATGAAAGCGATGATTACAAGGAAGGTCAGACCGCTTTCATGGAAAAGCGCAAACCCGCGTTCAAAGGCCGCTGAACAGGATACGGGTTCGTTCTGGCCCGAGGCCGGGCACCAATGCTGTTCAAAACGACCAACTCATCCTAATTGCCGATCCTTTTTTGCGAGGGTGAGCCTGCTCGCCGTGCCGTCGAGAGATGCCACAACCACCTTACTGCTATTTATCGAACCGTACCAGCTTGCTTTCCTCAACACGCACACGCGCCAGACATTGGCCCTTAGCCTCCGATTGGTCGGACCACCTGTTCAGATCGCCCATGTTGCATCGGTCTCCGCCGACCACTTGCACTCGGACGATATCCCGGCACGGGATGCCGTAGAACTCAAATTCCCGAGCCTGCGTGTCACCAGGCTTCAGTGCAACAAACGCGGATCCGGCTGACACGGTGTCGTAGATCCGGCCATCCGCGCGATAGGCTGAGTATGAGGGCACAATGTTTTGGACTTCGTAGGGCAGGTTGTTCGTCAGGCGCACGGCGAAGCGGCAACTTTTTTCGCGTTCCACCTTTCGTTCAAGGACCAGAAGCAGGGTCTTGGCATTGTCGGCAGCCTGCTCTTTCTCTTTTGCTTCAACATAACGCCAGGTGCCATTTTGTTGAAGCAGAATACGCCGACCATCCGGACCGGTGAGTTCGAAGTCGGCCAAGGCCGCGGGTGACAGACCCATACCTAAAATAAGAATAAGCCCCCCAGCCACTATCCAAACAAGTTGTTTCATCCCCTGAATCTCGCTCTCGGCTGTCACGTTAAAAAAATATCTTACCCGATCCGTCCGTTCGGCGTGCCCTGTGAGTGCACGTGACTGACACGGGTTGTTGAGTCTGCTGGCTTATTTGCATTCGGGCAGCTTTCCCTCCTCAGCAGCAGCGCTGGGCTTACCTACCGCCGTTAAAAGGTCGGAGAATAGAAACGGCGGCGTGACCCAATCATACGAAGCCTAATAATGGCCCGCGGCCCCTTGAGCTAAGTAATCGGCTTCGGACGATGAAGGTGATTCCTAAAGGGAAAATATGATGCCGGCAAGATCGAATGGACGACACTGGATGATAATGGATGCTCAGTCGAACCTGAAGCGCTACTCGGAGCACGCGAGCGGACCAACGTGTATTTACGCCCCTTAGCGATCGGCGCTTCGACATTCATTCCGGGTATGCGTCGGCTGCTCACCCAAAGGGGAACGGGCAGCACGAGCTCAGCGACATATTGCTACGAGGTGTGGCTCAAGCACCTCGTTTTGCTGTGGGCGCACGGGATGCGCGCTATGCCAAAAACGCTCGCGGAGCTCGGTCCCGGAGACTCGCTCGGGGTGGGACTCGCGGCAGTGTTGTGCGGCGTGGACCATTACTTCGCGCTCGACGTGGTGAATTATTCGAATCCGCGCTTGAATCTGGCGGTCTTCGACGAGTTGATAGCGCTGTTACGGAATCGTACGCCGAGAACGCACACAGGCTGGCCTGACTACGACCAGTATCTGGACAACAATCTCTTCCCGAGCCACATTCTGACCGACGGTGTTCTCGAAAAATCTCTTGCGCCGTCCCGAATCGAGCGCATTCGAGCTGTTCTCAAAACGCGCGAGCGCGAGAGCCGTGATATTTGCATCGAGTACCGAGCACCATGGCTGGATGATGACGTCATCGATAAGGAGAGTGTCGATGTCGTCCTCTCGCATGCTGTCTTGCAGAGCGTGCTCGATCTCGACCGTACCTATGCCGCCCTTTACGCCGGGTTGAAGCCGGGAGGGTCGATGTCGCATCAGATCGATTTCACCTCGTTCAGAACATCGCGCCAGTGGAATGGGCATTGGGCGTACTCTGAAGCGGTTTGGAAACTGATCGTAGGAAAGCGGCCGTACCTGATCAACCGCGAGCCGCATTCGACGCATGTCGACCTGCTGAGAAAGCATGGATTTGAACTCGTATGCGACTTGCAAA
Organism: Betaproteobacteria bacterium; assembly: GCA_028291945.1. Classification (GTDB taxonomy): domain Bacteria; phylum Pseudomonadota; class Gammaproteobacteria; order Burkholderiales; family SG8-41; genus JAQGMV01. The sequence goes on along the minus strand of JAQGNH010000156.1, from coordinate 5,655 downwards.
ACTACAGCAATGAGCCCGGCATTCGACGGTCTCAGCTGTCCGCACGGTGGAATCGGATCGGCGAAGATGACTTCGCCTGCGCCGGTGCGTTCATCCAGGCCCGAAAGCCGGAAATTCGGGTCCACGCAGTGTAAGCAGCAAATTGACGCTCGCTTCTCTCGGCCAATATAATCGGTCGGCCTGAGCACTGCCTGAACCCTTCTTCGAGGGCTCCTGTAAGCCGCATTCGTTCCGCTGAGGCGTGCCGTTGACTTCACCACACACCCATCTTCCGCGGCGCTACACGTATAACTTCAACTTCACACGAGATAGATATGGCATTCGATGCGAACCGGCCCGACCTGACCATCGGCGTAATCGGCACCGGCGCGATGGGGCGAGGCATCGTGCAGGTCGCCGCTCAAGGCGGCATGAACGTGATGATGACCGATGCGCGCCCAGGCGCTGCGCAGGAAGCACGCGACTTCGTGGCAAAGATGATCGGGCGCGCGGCAGAGAAGGGCAGCATGACAGCCCATGACGCTGCAGCGGCGGTCGGCCGCATCAAGGTCGTCGAAAGCATCTCAGAGTTCAAACAATGCCACGTCGTCATCGAAGCAATCGTGGAAAACCTCGATGCCAAGCGCCAGCTTTTTGCGGAGCTCGAGACGATTGTCTCCCCTGATTGCATCTTGGCTACGAACACGTCGTCCCTTTCTGTCACGACTATAGCGGCGAAGCTCAAGTCGCCACAGCGCTTTGGCGGATTCCATTTTTTCAATCCGGTACCGCTGATGAGACTCGTGGAAGTGATCGATGGGCTGCAGACCGAAGACTGGGTCTCGCAAGCGCTCATGGCGATTGGCAAGCGCATGACGCGCGAACCCGTGCGGCTCACCGATGCGCCGGGCTTTCTCGTCAATCAAGTCGGACGCGGTTTTACGCTCGAGGCAGCGCACCTGGTGCATGAAGGCATCGCAAGCTTCGTCGACGTCGATCGAGTGATGCGCGACGTCGGGGGTTTCCGGATGGGACCTTTCGAGCTGATGGAGTTGACCGGCCTCGACGTCACGCAGCCGGCATCAGAGCTCATCTACAACCAGTTTTTCCAGGAGCCGCGATACCGGCCAAACCTCATCATGCGTGCGCGATACGAAGCCGGGGTGCTTGGACGCAAAACAAAAAAAGGTTTCTACGATTACGACGCGGAAATGAAACCGGTCATCCCACCCGAACCGCCTGCGCCAAAGGCGATGCCGGCGAGCGTCTGGGTAAGCCCAGCCGACGAGCGGGGACATGGAGTGCTTATCGAGTTGCTCAGGAAAATGGGCGCGCCGCTCGAGAATGTTGAAAGTCCGAGTGCCAAGGCGCTCATTCTGGTCACACCGGTGGGCGACGACGCTACGACATGCGCGACAGAGCAGGGGCTCGATGCCCGGCGCACGATGGCGGTGGACACGCTCTTCCCCATGGTGAAACGCCGCACGATCATGCCGACACCGATCACCGAGCGCACCTTTCGCGACGCCGCCCACGCCCTTCTGGCCTCGGATGGCGTGCCTGTCACGGTGTGTCGCGACAGTCCCGGATTCATCGCGCAACGGATCGTTTCGATGATCGTGAACATCGGCTGTTCGGTGGCCCAGAGCCGCACCGCAGATCCGAGCGACATCGACAAAGCGGTGACGCTGGGGCTGAATTACCCGAACGGGCCTTTCAAATTCGGCGACGTGCTCGGGCCGCCGCTCGTGCACAAGGTGCTGTCTTCGATGTATCGTATCTACGGCGACCCGCGTTATAGGCCGAACATATGGCTTACGCGCAGAGCCAAGCTCGGCGTCTCGCTGCTGACCCCCGAACCTTAGATAACGATACTCACGCTACATAACTGATCAAGGAGCCCGCCATGCTCGACGCCTACATCTATGAAGGACTGCGTACCCCGTTCGGCCGCCATGCAGGCGCACTGGCGAAAGTCCGTCCGGATGATCTGCTTGCCGAAGTTCTGAAAAGCCTCATGGCAAAGTCTGCGTTCAAGCCCGAGCAGGTTGAAGATTTCGTCGTCGGCTGCGCAAACCAGGCGGGTGAGGATAGCCGCTGCGTGGCCCGGCACGCTGGCCTCGTCGCCGGACTGCCCATAGAGACCCCTGGAACAGTACTTCAGCGCAACTGCGCAAGCGGCCTCGATGCACTCGTTCATGCCGCTCACGCGATTACGGCGGGCGAGGGCGATGTTTTTCTGGTCGGCGGCGTTGAGAGCATGAGCCGGGCGCCGTTCGTGATGGGAAAATCGGAGGCGCCTTTCAGTCGCGAGATGCGGATGTTCGACAGCACGATCGGCCCGCGGTTTTCCAATCCCAAGCTGACGAAGCGCTTCGGCGATCATCAGATGCCGCAGACCGCCGACAATCTCGCGCGTGAGTACGAGATCAGCCGCGAAGAGGCCGACAAGTTTGCCGTGCGATCGCAGCAGCGCTACGGCATCGCGAAAGGAGAAGGTTTCTTCTCCGGCGAAATCTCACCCGTCGAGTTGCCCGCGTCGCGCAAGGGCCCCGTTCCGCCGGTTACCGATGACGAGCACCCGCGTCCGAACACCGATCTGCAGGCACTGGCCAAGATGAAGCCGCTCTATGAGGGCGGTGTGACGACAGCAGGCAACGCGTCAGGGGTCAACGACGGCGCTGTCGCACTTGTTGTTGGATCCAAAAGTGCGGGGGCGCAGGCGGGCGTGAAACCCCTCGCGCGCATCATCGCGAGCGCAGCAGCAGGCGTGCGCCCGGACATCATGGGCATCGGGCCTGTCGCGGCGTCGCAGAAAGCGCTCAAGCGCGCAGGACTCACGATCAAGGACATGGACCTCATCGAGATCAACGAGGCTTTTGCCGTTCAGGTGCTCTCGTGCCTGAAAGGACTCGGCGTGGCGGGTGACGACAGCCGTGTGAATCCGAACGGGGGCGCGATCGCGCTCGGCCACCCGTTGGGCGCGTCAGGCGCCCGTCTCGCGCTCACTGCTGCGCGGCAGCTTCAGCGCACGGGCGGCCGCTATGCTCTTGTCAGCCTGTGCATCGGCGGCGGGCAGGGGATGGCGGCGATACTCGAGCGCGTATAGAACGCAGTCGGTAACAAAGAAAGCCCGGGTGCTCTGCCCGGGCTTTTCTGCGTCTTTCTGACGGGGGCCAGCAGCCTCTTGAACGGCAGGCTCAGGCTTGCGGTTGCCCTACGTGCCGCAATGCATTGGCATAAATAGCAGGCCAAAGTCGTTCGAAATTGGCGCGGCTGCCGCCGGCGTCTGCAAACAAGCGGTGTGCCTCCAGCTTCAGACGCTCTTCAGACTTCGAGTTGATCGTGGATTCGGCGTTTGTGCCCTGTCGGAGCTGGCCCAGGCGAGCGACGAGCTTCTGCAGCATCGCGTGGCCGCGAGCAGACATAGCATCCATGCTTCGCAACTCCGCGAGCATGATGAGCTGCCCTGCGGTCCCGGGAAGATTGTGGACGTCGTCCGAACGCGCGACATAGGCGTGTGCGCCTGCAGCTATCACATCCTTGCGTTCGGACACACTGCGCTCGGCGGCGTATACGATGAGCGGCGTATGGGCATCGAAAACGCGAATTCGCCGGCACGCTTCTGCTGCTTCCAGCCAGCCGAGTGGACTGTGCACGATATAGCCATCGTACGCCTGTTTCCGCGCCAATCGCAGAATTTCCGTGGCTGTGGCAGCACCCGCTACCTGGTACGCGCTCAACAGCGGGGTCAAAGGATTCACTCGCAGACGACGCGGCAGCACACAAAGAATCAGCTTCGTTCGCGAAAGACGCTCGCGGGTGCGTGCACCGCTTTGCTTCGCGCGCGGCACACGTTCAGGTAGTACTCTCGGCGGCTGCATAAGGATTCAGGACGCGGTATTTGCGAGACACGCGTTCCCGGGTGGTCCGGGCGAATCTTCTTTTCAGAAGATGGTAAGCGCTTTCGCGGATCAAGGAAAGGATCGCGTGTCAGCGTTGCTGCGCTGCCCCAAAAAAACCCGGCTAGAAGCCGGGTAGCGTCACTTCAACGCAATGATGGGAGACGCACCCAAACAGGTGCATGAGGAAAACAGCAACGGGTGTGCCCTGTGACACGCAGTCCTGCACTCGCGTAACGAGCGAAGGCCCCTGAGCCCCTTTGTTGCCCGGGCGCGCAATTCTTACGAGCCCCTGCGCAGCAGAGACCTCGCTTTTAAGACCCATAATTAGGCAGCCCGGTCCAATGGTCGCCTCCAGCACGAGACAGGACCAAAGAGCCCGATACCCGGGGCCGGGACGCGGACATTTCCAGTGCTACCATTGCGAAAATCAAACAAATCGAGAAGACATGTCGACTCGCAGATGAAGCTCAATCTAGGCTGCGGCTATAACAAGCTCGAAGGCTATATCAATGTCGACAGTCAGCCGGCATGCACGCCGGACGAGGTGGTCGACCTCGAACACTTTCCGTGGCCTTATCCGGACAACTCTGTCGACAAAATCCTCATGACCCACGTGCTCGAGCATCTGGGTGCCGACAAGCAGACTTTTTTCGGCATCATCAAAGAGCTCTATCGCGTGTGTAAACCGGACGCGACGGTTCATATCATCGTTCCGCACCCGCGCCATGACACTTTCATCGGCGATCCGACGCATGTGCGCATCATCTCGCCGCGAGTGCTCTCACTTTTCTCCAAACGCCTCAATCGGGAGTTGAGCGAGCGGGGCGCAGCAAACACAGCTTTGGGATTGTACTTAGACGTTGATTTCGAGACTGTTTCGACCCAGACGGTGATTGACCACGCTTGGATGGTCAAACTGAAGGTCAATGGTGTGCTCGATGCGGAGCGCGCCAACGAAGCGATCGAAAGCTATAACAACGTGGCAACGGAATACCGCATGGTGATCCGCGCGGTGAAGTGAGAGGTGGACGCTGGCGCCTGTTGAGCGTTCGCGCGCACGGACCGCTCGAGCTGATACCGCTTCGCCTCAGGCTTGGAGCCCCGCGCGGCTTTTCGCAGGCAAAAAAAGCGGCGGGGTGCTGTGCTCCGCGTTCGTAACGCCGATCGCCGTGACACCTAGAGCGGTTTGTCCTCGGGCGGATCGCGGAGGGGCTGCGCAGGTACTAGCGCTTTCACCAAAAAGTTGCCGAGCGTTTGTTTCTTTTCATCAAACCATACACAGGTGGCCCATTCGAGCCCACTTGCCCCATACAGCGACTCCACGGTCATCAGTGGACCACCGCTGTTCAGACGCACGACGCTTGCAAGGTCCAGAACGCTTCGCATAAGGGTGAGCTTACGCTGAATCAGAGCTTGAGGTGCAGGTCGTTGGTTGCGGGCTCCGCGAGCTGTGCCGTGCGCACCTCGTCGAGCTTCGCTCGCCAATCTTCTCAACCTGAGCGCGCGGGGCACGCCGGCATCAGTATGTTGAGGTCGATTAGAGGGCCGGCCGGAAGCATGCCGGTTTTTTCGCTTTGCGAATCTTGTCGACCAACGTTCTAGTTCTTGATGTAGTTACGCAGCTCGCCATGAGTTGCGCGGAATTCAGCGACGCTCATGAGAAGCGCGACGATGGGTTACGGGCAGTTAGTATTTTTTTGCCGTCGATGTTTTGACGGCACGCATTTTAAGTAGGGTTCAGGCGAGCGGTGTGTCGGGGGGTTCTCGGACA
>JAQGNH010000152.1 GCA_028291945.1 Betaproteobacteria bacterium | reverse complement strand
CTCCGGACGGACACACGCTGATGATGGGAATCACAGCGAATATCGCGATCAATCCGGCGCTCTACGCGAAATTGCCCTACGACCCGAGCCGCGACTTCGCGCCCGTCACGCTCATCGCAAAAGCGCCTTATCTGATGGTCGTTACCCCGACGCTGCCCGTGAAGTCGGTGCACGACTTCATCGTGTTTGCGAAGTCTCGTCCCGGCCAGGTGAATTACGCTTCCACCGGCAGCGGCAGTGCCGGGCACCTGACCGCGGAGCTGTTCGCTTCGATGGCGGGCGTGAAGCTCGTGCATATCCCGTACAAAACCTCTGCGGCGCACATGGTCGACATGATCTCCGGGCAGGTGCAAGTCATGTTCAGCGGCATCGTCTCGGCTCAACCGCCTATTCAGTCGGGGAAGCTCCGCGCGATCGGCATCACCGGGGCCCAACGCTCGCCGCTGATGCCGCAATTGCCCACCGTCTCCGAGTCGGGCGTGCGCGGTTTTGAAGTAGTCGGCTGGTACGGGGTCTTCGTTCCCGCCGGTACGCCGCACGCGATCGTTGCAAAGCTGAACGCGGAAATCGTTCGGATACTGAAGCTCCCGGAGGTCGGTGAGCGGTTGGCGTCCGAGGGCGCAGAGCTGTCAGGTAACACGCCCGAGGAATTTGCTGGCTACATCAAGACTGAACAGGCGAAGTGGGCGAAGGTGGTGCGGATCTCGGGAGCGCGGGTGCATTGAGCACGCGGTGCACGCGCTTCGAGCGCCTCCGATCGCCACCCATACCCCACCACGGTGTGGTGGGCGTGCACGCCTGCCCGCTCCTTTCCATGACATGTACTGTAAGTGACTGTTTTTACATGTCACGGTCCGTGTGCAGTTTCGATTCGAAACTGCAGGCTCGCGATGGCATTTGCTCGGTGCATTGAGCGCCGGCCGTTCGTCCTTCCATGCCGAACGGATTACGAAACCACGAACGGTTGATCCGTGTTGAACTTGGCCGACAGCAGCAGCGGCGCGCCATCGGTGACAAGGATCATGTCCTGCACGTGCCAGTGATTCACGTGCGGCTCGAGCGCGAGCACCATGCCTTTCTCGAGCTTCACTTCGCTGTTCCGGCGCAGGATCGGCTCCTGCTGGTGCCACCACGTCCCGACGCTGTGCCCGATCAGCATATGATGGTGAGGCCAGCCCGCCTTCTCGTATTCGCTCATCGTGTACTGCCATAGATCGTGCACTCGCGCGCCCGCGCGGCAGCGTTCGATAGTCTTGCGATGGATGTCGATGTGAATTGCATAGTCGCGGCGCTGTTCGGGCGTTGGCGTCCTTACGATCACCGTGCGCGACTGGTGGCCGGGATAGCTGTGTAGATAGGCGACGTAATCGGTGCGTATGCCGTCGCCCTCCTCGACGACGAAGTCGCTCTCGCCGCCGTACGGCACCGTGTTCGTAAACGCATTCAGGATGCCATGCGCCCACTCGAATCCCAGGCGCAGGCACGTGCCCATGAGGTCGGCGTGTATCTTGCGCTCGGTATCACCCGGTCGGATGCGGCGGAACGTCTCCAGAAACGCGTCGTCCAGCAGATCCGCCGCGCGCCGGATCAGCGCAACCTCTTCGTCGGTCTTGATCCAGCGCACCCGATCCATGAAGGCGGTGCAATCGACCATGTCGAGCTTCGGCGCGGCCTTCCGAATCGCTTCCCAATGCTGCGCGCTGATGTAGTCGCGCTCGAAGCCGACCTTCGCGGCCGAAAGATTCATGTCGTTCAGCGCATCGACGAGCTTCTGCTGCGGCGATTCGACGTAGGCCTCATACAGCACGATGTCGTCGATCCAGCCGTCACGCTTCACGAGCCCGGCGGCGGTCGTATTCGTGACGATGCGCGGCTTGCCTTTGCGCGGCCATACGAGCATCACCGGCCGCGTCGAATCGGTAAGATCCATGTGCCGCTGCAGCGTTCCCGGGTAGACGACGCCCGAGAGGTAGGTGAAGTTCTGGCCGGAGCGCAGTACCAGCGCGTCGAGTCCCGCTTCGTCCATGAGCGCATTCAGGCGCGCGATATTCGCGATGCATTTTCGTTTCATTTCTATTCCTACTCGGGTTTGATATCGGCCGCCTTGACGACGCGGGCGAACTTCTGCGATTCGGCTTTCAGCATCGCGCCGTACTGCTCCGGATTGGATACGAAGATTTCCAGCCCCTGCGCGGCGACCTTCTCGCGGAAATCACCCATCGCGAGGATCTTCGCGATTTCCGAGGAAAGCCGGTCGACGAGATTCTTCGGCGTTCCTCCACGAGCGAGCAATCCGTACCAGAGCCCGACATCGAAACCCGGAAGACCCGCTTCCGTAAACGTCGGGACCTTCGGATTCGGAAAAGATTTCTCGCCGGAAATAGCCAGCGCTTTCAACCTGCCCGCGGTGACAAACGGCAGAACGGTTGCCGGCGTCTGGAACGAGAGCTGCGCGTGGCCGCCCATCAAATCCGTGACCGCAGGGCCCGAGCCTTTGTAAGCAATGTGAACGATCTTCACCCCCGCTACGCTGTTGAACATCTCCGTCGCGAGCTGGTTGATGGATCCGCCGGGCGCCGCGCTGTTCAGCTCTCCGGGCCGCGACTTTGCGAGCGCGATGAACTGCTTCAGGGTGTTCACGGGCAGCGCAGGATGGACGACCAGAAACAGGCCCGTGCGCGCGAGCGTCGCCACCGGCGCGAAGTCATTGATCGAATCGAACGGAAGCGGTGCTTTGGTGAGATACGGGACAAGCACGTGCGAGTTGCCCGGCAGCAGCAGCGTGTGCCCATCCGGCGCGGATTTGAGCAGCGCCTCGGATGCGATCACGGTGTTGCCGCCCGGACGATTGTCCACGATCGCCTGCTGGCCAAGGGCTTCCGTGAGCTTCGGCGCGAGGAGCCGCGCGAGGATGTCGTTCGTCCCGCCAGGGCTGAAGGGGACGATGATGCGAATCGGCTTGGAGGGGAAAGCGGGCTGGGCGGCGGCGTGGCCGCAAAAAACGATGAGCGCGCCTGCAATCAGCACGCGCGCAATCGACGGATGCCAGCGAATCGCCGCGGCGCCTTTGCTGGCACCTCGCGACAACGTTTTCGCATTGTGCATCGAGTACTCCTATAGCGTTAGTTGAATGCGCTTGTTCCGCACGGTCCGCTTTTTCCGGATCGCGGCACGTCGAAATGATGGTTTTCGAACTGCGCTCGGGAATCGGTAAGGACGCAATGACGCGCACCCCAACAGAACGACCAAAGCAACAACCATACGCCATCACATTTTGTCCCAGACGATGGGAATCGACGCGCGGATTAGCACGGCGCATGCCAGATACATCGTCTCGCCGCGTGCGCGCCGCGGGGCAACCCTCTAGCAGGATGTGCAAGGATGCAAAACTCGCCTATAGTTGCGGCACAAAAGGGGGGAACTGCCATGGCCGACGAGATCAAAACAACCGAGATCAAAACTTCCACGGGAATGAATCAGAACGTCGCGGGCCTGCTTTGCTACCTGGTTGGCTGGATCACCGGGCTGATTTTTTTCCTCATCGAGAAGGACAACAAATTTGTCCGGTTCCACGCGATGCAGTCGATCATCACCTTCGGCGGGCTGACCATGCTGTTCATGCTTCTCGGCTTCATCCCGTTCCTCGGATGGTTGCTGTTCCCGATTCTGGGGATCGTGCAGCTCGTGCTGTGGATACTCCTGATGGTGAAAGCCTATCAGGGAGAACTGTTCAAGCTGCCGGTCATCGGCGATCTGGCGGAGAAAAATATCTAGAGCCCATCTCAAAAACCGTTCGCCCTGCGCGCGCCAGCAACACAGTCGAAGGGGAAAGCAATTTTGAGATGACTTCTATAAGAAGCCGCTCGTCCTGAACCCCCTTCGACAAGCTTGTATGGTGCATTCGGCGCGTCTCAGGACACGGACTCGGCGAAGCATGAACACCCGATTGTCATGATACGTAAGTAGCACCGTAATCTCCCACGCCGCTCCACCGCGGTGCACGCCGCGGGTGCGCGCGTGAGTCATGCTAGCCTCGAGCGTCACCCCTGACTTGCGAGACCCACGATGAAATGTTACGTCCGCGCCGTACTGGTCCGTCTCGACCCGTGGGCCAAGCCATGAGAACCGCAACAATGGCAATGGCATTGGCTGCCGGGCTCTCCATAACCGCAGGCGCCCGGGCTCAAAGCTACCCCACCAAGCCCGTGCGAGTGATCGTTCCCTACACCGCTGGCAGCGGTATCGATGCGATTGCTGCACGGCCGCTGACCCAGAAGCTTTCTGAAATTTGGGGCCAGCCCGTCGTAGTGGACAACCGAACCGGTGCGGGCGGCACGATCGGTACCGCATTGGTGGCGAAGTCCCCGGCAGACGGTTACACGCTGCTCATCAATTCAGCTGCGCACGTGACCAATCCGCTGCTTTACACGAAGCCGCCGTACGACGCATCGAAAGACTTCGTCGTGGTGGCTCCGCTCGTTCGTCTGGTCAACGTTCTCGTCGTGGCCCCATCGACGGGCATAAAAAGCGTGTCCGAGCTGATTGCGATCGCCAGGGCGAAACCGGGGCAACTCAATTTCGCTTCGTCGGGAACCGGCACGGGCACGCATTTCACCGCCGAAAAATTCAAGCTCATGGCGGGCCTGGACGTGGTGCACATCCCATACAAGGGCGGACCGGAGGCGATGACCGACGTCATGATGGGACGAGTCACTTACTGGATTCCGTCGATCGGCACCGCGTTGCCGTTTATCCAGGGAGGCAAGCTCCTCGCGCTAGGCGTCACCAGTCGCCAGCGCTCCGCAGCGCTGCCGAATGTGCCGACACTTGCCGAAGCCGGTCTCGCCGGCTTCGACGACGCGCTCTGGATGGGCATGTGGGCTCCTACCGGTACTCCCACGCCGATCGTGGAACGGCTTGCGCAGGACATCTCGCGCGCGCTCGCGATGCCGGACCTGCGCGAGCGGCTTGCCAGTAACGTGGGCGAGCCGATGAATATGACGCCGCCCGAATTCGCGCGCTTCGTTCGCAGCGAGACTGAGGCAGCGGCACGCGTCATCAAGGCAGCGGGCATCAAGCCGCAATAGCCATGCAGACTTCGCACAGCATCAAGTGGGCGGTGGTCATCGCGATGGTCTTCGCCATCGTGGCGCTGCCGGTTTTTGCGCAGACGCAGCAAAAGTTTCCAAGCAAGCCGGTTCGCATCGTCGTGCCGAGCCCGCCCGGCGGGCCACCCGACATGCTGGCGCGCATCATCGGCCCGAAGTTGAGTGAGGCCTGGGGACAACCCGTGGTGGTGGAAAACCGCGCGGGAGCGTCCGGATTGCTGGCTTCTGCCATGGTCGCCAAGGCGGCGCCCGACGGATACACGCTCCTGCTCGCCCCCGTGGGCTTTACCGTGAGCGCGGTGATGCAGCCGAACCTGCCCTACGATCCGATCATGGACTTCGCCGGTGTCGCCCAACTGGGGTTCCCGGTCACAGTGCTGATCGGGGCGCCTGCGCTCGGCATCAAATCCGTCAAGGACCTGGTCGCGCTCGGTAAGGCGCAGCCTGGCAAGGTTATCTTTGCATCCGCGGGCGCAGGCAGTGCCGCCCACCTGAGTGGTGAGAGGGTCAGGCTTGCCGCCGGCATCAAGGCCGTGCACGTGGGATTCAAGGGTCAGCCCGAAGCGATGCTCGAAGTTCTCGCCGGCCGCGTCCACTATGCCGTGGTGGCCCTGGGGGTCGTGCAGCCGCACATCAAGGACGGGAAGCTGGCGGCGTTGGGCGTGACCTCGCCACAGCGCTTACCGCTCCTGCCGGAAGTGCCATCGCTTGCGGAGACGATGCCCGAATTCAAGCGCCCTGAAGCAACGGGCGGAATGCTGGCGCCGGCGAGGACGCCGCGCCCCATCCTCGATCAGATCAGTAAAGAGATCGCGCGCGTCTTTGCGCTTCCGGACGTCACGGAACGGTTTCAGGCAATCGGCTATTTTCCGGCACCGAGCACGCC
>JAQGNH010000130.1 GCA_028291945.1 Betaproteobacteria bacterium | reverse complement strand
GCGCCTGTGTTCGTTCGAACCTCATGCGATGGGAGCTGAGGTTGATATGTACCAACCCATACCGTTTGTTCGATTCGATCCGGCAGCGCTGGTCGGTGTCAACTATTCTGAGCGGTCAGCGTCAATTATCCTGACCGGTGCGATCGGGCGTTGATCATTTCGTTTTGGCTGCTCCGCGTGGCCGAGCAGGCAATGCAGCGCGGCGTCGGTAACTCTCCACGTTCATTTCCAGGATCGTGGCGTGGTGCACCAGTCGATCCACGGCGGCCACCGTCATGGCCTTGTCCGGAAACACCTCATCCCACGCCGAGAACGGCGCATTGGCCGTGATCGCGATGCTCTTTCGCTCATAGCGCTCGGCAATCAATTCGAACAGCACTGAAGTTTCGGCCTGATCGCGACGCGCATAGCTCAGATCATCCAGGATCAGCAAATCAAATCGATCCAGCTTGTTTAGCTCAGCGGGCAATCGCAGATCGCGGCGAGCTGCCTGCAGGCGCTGCACCATTTCGCTGGTGCGCATGAACAAGACCCGGTGGCCGCGGTCGATCAGCGCGTGGCCCAGGCCGGCGACCAAATGTGTTTTGCCCACGCCGGGCGGACCGAAGGCAAGCAAGTTGTGTCCCTGCGTGAGCCAACTGTCTGCTTCAGCGAGCGCTATGACATGCGCCTTGGAGATCGTGGACACCACCGAGAAGTCGAACTGTGCGAGGTGCTTGCCCAGTGGCAGTTGGCTGTCCGCCCGAGCACGAATCAATCTTCGGGTCTCGCGCTCAGCGATTTCGTGGCCGAGCAAGGCGCCGAGGAAGCGTTCAGCCGGCCAGCCCTCGCGGTTGGACTGCTCCGCCAGATCGGTCCACAGCCGCTTGATCGTCGGCAGCCTCAGTTCGGTGAGCATGATGGGCACACCGGCGGCATCGGCCATGTTGCTCGTGGCGGCGCTCATGCTGCCCCCAGCAGTTCGTCGTACACGGCTGTCGCAGGCAGCACGACCTGCACACTGGGCATGCGAGGTACTCGCGGGGCGAAACGCTCGCGCAGTTGCTCGATGTCAGGCAGCACATCGCACTCGTGCAATCTGGCCAAGACTGCGGCGAGCTCGGTGACGACATTGGCCCGATCGGCCAAATCGAGCAGATCGACCATCAATCGGCACGCGCTGCGTTCCTCCAGTCGCTCGCGCAGGCGTTGCCAGGTCTGCGCGTATTCGCTGCGCGGGAACATCGCGTCGCGCAGCACCCATCGGGCAAACGCGCCCGGCTTACGCTTGAGCGAGGGCAGCATGTGAGGCCAGTCGATACGCTTCGGATGCCGAGTCTCGACGCTCCCGTACAGCCGCTCACACTCGAAGACCTTCACCCCGCCCAGCCACGCCTCCAGATGTGCGCTGTAGAGTCGCACCTTCAGTCGATGACCGGCCAGACGCGAGGGCACACTGTAGAGCCCGCTCTTGGCGCTGAACACACCGAACTTGCTGACCCTAGCATCGATCTCTTCGAAGTCGACGGTGCGCCGTGTAGGCAGTGGCTTGAGCCGGGCGCGTTCCACTTCCCAATTACGGGCGCAGCGCACATTGAGTCGGCGCACGATCTCGGCGAGAAACTGTTCGTAGGCCGGCACGTCGGGAAACTCGCGAGTCCCGCGCAACAGCAACGCCTGATCGAGGGCGCGCTTCAAGCTTCCCTGACGCGATTCGATCGAGCCGTTCTCGTGACTCTCGCCCGGATTGTTGCGGCTCGCGCGCATGGCGTAGTGCTCGCACAGCCCTTGATAGCGCCGGGTGAGCTCCTCCTGTTCAGCCAGGTTGTTAAACGCGGCCGATAAGCTGTCGGTGCGATGCTCCTCTGGCACCCCGCCCGCCATCCACAACGCCTCCTGCAATCCCGAGGCAAGCGCCTGGAAGCTCTCGCCACCCCGCACCACGCGTCCGTGACGCCAGCCGCTATGCGCGAAGGTGAACTGATACAACCGATGCGGGAACACCAGACCGGCAATGCAGATCTCCAGTTCGTCGGCCACGGTGAAGTCCGACAAGGCGAGCCGCCCCGGTGGATGCTCCTGGGCGAAGAAGATCTCACGTTCCGTGCCGTGCTCCGCTCGCCACTGGCGCAAGCGCCGTTGCAACGTACGCAGCACCGATTCGCCGAAACGCCCCGGATGGCGGCGTTGTAACTCCTCCAATACCGTCACGGCCATGAGCGCTGGCGCGCTCTCGAGAAGGGGCACGACTTCGCTGTGCCAGACGTCGTCCAACGGATCCGCGCGCGTACGCCACCTGCGCTCTCCCCGTTGCGAAGGCAACACCGTCCGCCCTTCGATGCGCCGCGCGCTGCTGACGCTGATACCAGTCTTGGCCGCAGCCGCCTCCTGGCTGTGTTCGCTTCGTAATTCCTTGTACTTGATCACTTGTAGGTCCGTTATGCGATTGCCGGGCACCGTGGCTGCCTCCATTCCAGAGGACCACTCTAAAGCCCGACCGCAAACGCACCCCGGCAGCGTGCGTCAACCGGTCAAGATAGTTGTCGTCGACCGCTCAGGATAATTGTCGCCGGCCACGGCAGCGCAATCGTTGTTTGACGAATGGCGCGCAGAATTGGAGGGCAAGTTACGGAGCGAGGACGAACATCCGGCCATTGTTTCCCATTTGTCGAAATACAGAAAGCTGGTGCCAGGCTTAGCGCTAATTAACCACTTATGTGACGGCAGTAGTGGTTGTGTTTCGGAGGAAGCGCTGGCGCGATCTCTGACTATGGTTGACTACCTAGAATCGCATGCGCGGCGCATCTACTCGTACGCCTCGCGACCAGACCTGGACGGGGCCAAAAGTATTGTTGCCAAGATCCGTAGCGGCAAACTTGCAACGACGTTCAAAGCGCGCGACGTTTATCGCGCCGGCTGGAGTGGACTGTCCACGCCGGAGGAAACATGGCCCGCGATCCGTTTGCTTGTCGAGTACGGATACCTCCTCGAAATCGAGGATAAGGACACCGGCGGCCGCCCATCACAGACATTCATCGCGCACCCGAGCATCAAGGAGGTTGCATGAGCTGGCGCGAGCGCACGGCGCAAATTCTCGGAAACGTGACCGGTACGGAACCGACAAAAGCGCCAAAAGGACTAGCAAATACTGAGAATGCCCTCGGGTCCGAACCGACAAAACCGACAGAACCACTTTTGACAGTTTTGTCAGTCCCTAGCCAGCCCCGTTCGGGCGAACACGCCGAGCTGACAGCGCTCGTTCTTCGAGTCGCAGACGGCGAAGGCTTCAGCGATCAGGACCGTGCCGAGGCATTGGAAAACGCATGGAGCGATCCTTCTGCGTGGCTGGATCAATTCAGGCGCTTGGCTGCAGAACCGCCTAGAACGCACCAGGACGAAAGCAGCGAAAGCAGCGCCACGCTCGCCCATGCTGAGCGGCAAGGGTGCAGCAGCGCTGATTCTGGGGCGATCATCATACCCAGTGAGCAGCCAGACACTACACCTCAGAACGCCTTTGAGTGCGCACGCTGTAAAAACCTCGACATGAAGGAAGGCCCGAACCACTACGGTAAACGACAGTTTTCATGGACCTGTCGCCGTGGCCATAGAG
>JAQGNH010000119.1 GCA_028291945.1 Betaproteobacteria bacterium | reverse complement strand
CATCGAACATCTACCCGCACTACTGGCCGTACTTCATGAGCTTCCGTGAAGGTTCGGCATGGCGCGACGTGCGCGTGCGCAAAGCGGTGAATCTCGCCATCGACCGCGACGGCATCGTGAAGCTCCTCGGCGGCTTCGCCGAGCCCGCCGAAGGCATCGTCGACGATTCGAGCCCGTGGTTCGGGAAGCCGCAGTTCAAGGTCAAGTACGATCCCGCGACGGCGAAAAAGCTTCTCGCGGACGCCGGATACGGGCCTTCGAAGCCGCTCAGTCTGAAAATCCTGGTTTCACCTTCGGGTTCCGGCCAGATGCTGCCGAAACCCATGAACGAGTACGTCCAGCAGAACCTGAAGCAGGTCGGCATCAACCTCGAGCTCGTAACCGTCGATTGGGAAGGGATCCGCAACTGCCGGCGTGCGGGCGCGGGCTCTACACCTTGCCACGGCACCGACGGCATCAACAATTCGTCGGGAACGGGCGACCCTTTCAGCGCGTTTGCGCGGGTCTACAGCAGCAAGGCGATCGCGCCGAAGGGATGGAATTACATGTACTACAGCGATCCGAAAGTCGACGCGATGATCGACAAGGCGATGACCACCTTCGATGAGAAGAAGCGCGACGCGATGCTCGGTGAGGTCCACGCGTATCTCGTCGACAACGCCGTCGACGTGTGGGTGGTGCACGACACCGGCCCGCGGGCGATGTCGTCTAAGGTCCGCGGCTGGATACAGGCCAAGAACTGGTTCCAGGACCTTGCACCTGTGTATGTCGCCGATTGATCGCTGACCCATGCTGAAATACATTCTCCGCCGTGCGCTGTACACGATACCGATCGCGCTCGGCGTATCGCTCGTCGTGTTCACGCTGATCCATCTCGCCCCGGGCGACCCGCTCTCGGCGGTCGTGGGTGACGCCGACCAGAAGATGCTCGCCGAAATGCGCGCCTCTTTCGGCTACGACAAGCCGCTGCCGGTCCAGTACTTCGTCTGGCTCGGAAGCACGCTCACCGGCGACATGGGTTACTCATTGAGAAGCGGCGCACCGGTGTTCCCCATGCTCATGTCGGCTGCGAAGAACACGATCGCCATCGGCATTGGCGCGGCGGTGCTGGGCTTCGTCCTCGGGGTCCTGAGCGGCCTCGTTGCCGGATACAACCATGGCACGTGGATCGACAAGGCGGTGTCTTCCAGCGCGATCGCAGGCGTGTCGATGCCGCAGTACTGGCTCGCGATCATCCTGGTCATCATTTTTTCAGTGCAGCTCGGGTGGCTGCCGTCGGTCGGCTCCGGATCGGGTGAGCCGTTCTGGAGCTGGGCGTCGTGGCGGCACATGGTGCTGCCGGTCGTCGCGCTCGCTGCGATACCCGCCGCGATCGTCGCCCGCACCGCACGCGCGGCGGTCATGGAAATCCTGAGCATGGAGTTTGTCGAGGCGCTGCGTGCCCGCGGACTTTCCGAGCGCCGCATCCTGTGGCACGTCGCGCGCAACGCGCTGCCGACGGTACTCGCGGTAATGGGGCTCCAGTTCGCCCATCTGCTCGGGGGCTCCATCCTCGTGGAAACAGTGTTCACGTGGCCCGGCACCGGACATCTGCTCAACATGGCGATCTTCGACCGGGACGTGCCCGTACTTCAGGGAACGATCATGCTGCTCGCCCTCTTCTTCGTGCTCACGAACCTCGTCGTGGACATCCTCCAGGCGTGGGCCGATCCACGGATCAGCCGCTCATGAAACCGCTCGACGCTCCAGCCATCACGCTTGCGTTCGATACCGCGGCCGGGGAGCGCGCGGAGATCGACGTGCCGGTCGGCCCGGGAATACAGCGCACCTACTGGCAGAACGTGCGCGCGCGCGTCTCACGCGACGTGTTCACGATGCTGTGCATTGCCGTGCTGCTCGTGATGAGCTGCGCCGCGATCATGGCGCCCTGGCTGGGGCTCGACGATCCCACGGCCGCGAATTCCGCCAACCGCTTGCTGCCGCTCGGCTCGGCGGGCCACCTGCTCGGAACCGACGAGCTCGGCCGCGACATGCTCTCGCGTCTCATCTACGGCGGCAGGATTTCGCTGGCGATGGGTGTTGTGCCCGTCGCCATGGCACTCCTGATCGGCGGCACGCTCGGCCTGATCGCGGGCTTCGTCGGCGGGCGCACCAACATGCTCATCATGCGCGTGACCGACGTGTTCTACGCATTTCCTTCGATCCTGCTCGCGGTGGCGATCGCAGGCTCGCTGGGCGCGGGCATCATGAACACGCTGCTCGCAATCGTGATCGTATTCATACCCTCGATCACCCGCGTCACCGAATCGGTCACCACGCAGGTGCGCTCGATGGATTTCGTCGAAGCGGCGCGGGCGAGCGGCGCGACGACTTCCGCGATCCTCCGCACGCATATCCTCGGCAACGTGCTGGGGCCGGTGCTCGTCTACGCGACAGTGATGATCAGCATCTCCATACTCATCGCCGCCGGCCTTTCGTTCATCGGTCTCGGCGCGACGCCGCCCACGGCGGAGTGGGGCCTCATGCTCAACACGCTGCGTGAATCCATCTTCCTCGCGCCGCTCAATGCCGTTCTGCCTGGCTTCATGATCTTCATCGCGTCGATGTGTTTCAACCTGATCAGCGACGGCTTGCGCAGCGCGATGGACGTGCGCTTCTGAATGCAAAATGTGAAATGAAGGTCACAGCATGACGGCGCCGCAGCCCAATTCATCATTCATCATTCCTGATTCATCATCGACACCGGGAACGGCGCTGCTCACCGTCTGGCATCTGCGCAAATATTTTCCGGTTGGGGCACATACGTTCGGCGCACCGAAGGCTATGGTTCAGGCCGTCGACGGCGTGAGCTTCAGCATCGCACGTGGCGACACGCTGGGCATCGTCGGCGAATCCGGCTGCGGCAAATCGACAACCGCGCGTCTGCTCATGCACCTGATCGAGCCCGATGACGGCGAGATCCGCTTCGACGGAAAAACCGTCGGCAGCAGAGGCTTCGACGTGCGCGAGCTGCGGCGGCAGATGCAGATGGTGTTCCAGGATTCCTACGCTTCGCTCAACCCACGCCTTGCTGTGCAGGACAGCATTGCATTCGGACCGATGGCGCACGGCATGAGCCCCGACAAGGCGCGCGCGAAGGCGCGCGATCTGCTCGCGCTGGTGAAGCTCGATCCCGATCAGTTCGGGCGCCGCTATCCCCACGAGCTCTCCGGCGGACAGCGGCAGCGTATCAACTTCGCGCGGGCGCTCGCGCTCGAGCCGCGGCTCGTGATACTCGACGAAGCGGTCTCCGCGCTGGACAAGTCGATCGAAGCGCAGGTGCTGAACCTCCTCATGGATCTGAAGAAGAACCTGCAGCTCACCTACCTCTTTATCTCTCATGATCTGAGCGTGGTGCAGTACGTGAGCGATCAGGTGCTGGTGATGTACCTGGGCAAAGTCGTGGAGCTCGGTCCGGTCGACGACGTGTATCACCGGCCGCGGCATCCTTATACGCGGGCGCTGCTCGCATCGCGCCCTTCGATGGACCCCGATAAGCGGCTCGAGCGCTCTCCTCTCGCCGGCGATCCGCCGAACCCGATCAATCCGCCTTCGGGTTGCCGCTTCCGCACGCGGTGCGCATTCGCGGAAAGCGTGTGCGAGCGCGTCGAGCCTGTGCTGACCGCGCAGGACACGGGTCCGGGACATTCGGCTGCGTGTCACATGGTGATTCCCGGGTCAGGGCACAGCAAAGCGCCTGTCGGTGATGGCGCCGGCTTGCGCGCGGCCTTGTCGCCCCGTTCGGCGCCGCTACTCGCGTAGCGGTACCCCCTGCGCTGCTCGCCAAGGCCGGCGGCTGCGGAACCGACGCGGCGATATGTCGCGTCGTCCCGGACCTGTGCGCGGCAGCACACGCGATCCGGGATCCATTTTGAATTTGCAACAGTCCTCGCCGAAACCCCGACCTTGGCTGCGCTGCTCGGGCGCCTCACAGGGGCTCCAAGCCCGCGCAAGCCGGCGCGTTGTGTTGGTGCTGCTGCCTGCCCGCAGGGTCGGCAGAGCGCTAAATCGGCGTTGTCGCGCTAAGGCATAGCTCGCTAGCGCGACTTTACGGCTCGTCCAAACGCACACCGATCGTGTCGCGAAAGATGCACCATCCCTTCACCGTGACGGTGACTGCACGCGAGCTCTGAGAGCGGCGGATCCAGTTTTCTTCGAAGCTGCGTGCGCACAGCGCGGCCCCCAGCGCCCCGGCCAGGTGCGGCCGACGCTCGCTCCAATCAAGGCACGGACGGCAAAGGACGCGGATGTTCTTGCCGCGCCCGACGCTGAGCACAGCGACATCAATACCAAGCCGCTCGAACATCGCAATCCCCGCGTCAGTGACGAGACCCGCGTCGTGCGTCAACGCGACATGTCCACGCCTTACCAACGCGTCGGTCAGCGCAACGCCGAGTCGGCCTGCGAGATGGTCGTAACACGTTCGCGCGGCTCGCAAGGCGACATCCCGACGTCCCGTCGCCGGCGCAGCCCGTCTTGTCTCTAATCCCGACGCGACTTGCATGATGCTTTCCAGCATCCGAGCGACGGCGGGCGTGGCCAGTCGATGGTAGCGATGGCGGCCTTGCTTCTCGACGTACACGAGATCAGCGGCGGCCATTTTCGCGAGGTGTGCGCTCGCCGTTTGAGGGCTGACACCCGCTACGCGTGCGAGCTCGGACGCAGTCAGTGCGCGCCCGTCCATCAACGCATGCAACATACCCGCGCGCGTCGGGTCGCCCGCCAGCGAAGCGACTTCCGCAAATCTCGCATGACTTGCCATGTCCGCGGTACGTGGTGTCGATCGCACTAGCTTACGCCGCTCCTTATTCGAATGCTTCGGTCTGCATCGAAACACTTTTTTTCGATTGGGTCCACAGTGCAAGCTCTTCGGGATGAGGATGATCGTGACGGCCGAAAAGCGCGCAGCCACGTTCTACGGATGGCGAGTCGTTCGGGCAGCATTCGTCCTTGCCATTTTTGGGTGGGGCCTGGGCTTTTACGGCCCACCCGTTTTCTTGAGCTTCATCCACGAGTCGCGAGGCTGGTCGGTTGTCCTGATCTCCGCGGCGGTGAGTCTTCATTTCCTGGCCGGTTCGATCACTGGAGCGAATTTGCCAGCGCTTCACCGTCGCTGTGGCGTGCCGGCCATAACCAAAGCAGGCGCGCTCGCGATGGCCGCCGGACTCGCGACGTGGTCGCTGGTGAGTTCGCCAGGGCATCTTTTCGTCGCAGCGAGTCTGAGCGGAACCGGCTGGGGAACGATGAGTGCGGCGGCGCTGAATGCAATCGTTTCGCCTTGGTTCACTCGTGCGCGCCCCGCCGCACTGGGTATGGCCTACAACGGCGGAAGCGTCGGCGGCATCATTTTCTCGCCGCTCTGGGTCGCTGCGATCAGCGGGCTTGGCTTTGCGTTGGCTGCGTCTCTCATCGCGATCTTCTCAGTCGTCATTCTGTGGATACTGGCGGACTCGGTATTTTCCAGAACGCCCGAGACGATGGGATTGCGACCGGACGGTGATGTGCTCGGTGCGCCCATCGCGTCTGTCACATCCGCGGCGGCTCGGCCGCTGCCGGGCTCACTGCTTTGGCGTGACCGCAGGTTCCTCACCCTCGCCATCGGCATGGCGTTGGGATTGTTCGCTCAAATCGGTTTGCTCTCACATCTCTTTTCACTGCTCGTTCCGGCGCTCGGCGCGCAACAGGCGG
>JAQGNH010000111.1 GCA_028291945.1 Betaproteobacteria bacterium | reverse complement strand
TACTCGCAGCGCCGAAGGGCACGCCCGCGGCAATTATTGGGACGCTTAACGATAAGGTGCGCGCGACGCTCAAGACGCCCGATGCCGTGAAGCGCTGGCAGGATCGCGGATTCGACGTCATTGCGAGTACGCCTGAGGAGATGACCGCTCACCTGAACAGAGAAATCAGCAAGTGGCGCGTCGTTTTCAGAGAACAAAAGATCAAGGCTGATTAGCGGCGATAGCCTCGGGGCCGCAGGAAGCCGGCCCCAATCCACTACATCACTTCGGCGTCTTGCCATCCGGCGGCCGGGGCGTGGCGCCTTCTTCGATCTCGACCTCGAGCGAACGGAGCAACTGCGCTTTCGAGGCCCTGCTTCAGCTCTCTCCGTTATTCGATCTTGATGCCCGCGAACTTTACGAGCTTCGCGTTCTGCGCGCGCTCGCTGCGGATGAACGCGGCGAACTCCTCCGGCGTGGTGGTCTGCACTTGGAGGCCCTGCTTCACCATCGCTTCCCTGATTTCCGGCGCGTTGGCGGTCTTCACAATCACCGTGTTGAGCCGCGTGATGATCTCCCGCGGCACACCCGCCGGTGCGAGGAAGCCGTTCCATCCGGCGCGCTGGTAGCCCTTCAAGCCGGATTCGTCGAGCGTCGGCACCGACGGCATAAGCGCTGAACGCTTCAAGGTACTCACCGCGAGCACCCTCAGCTTCCCCTGATTCACCAGCGGCAGCGCAACGGTAACGGTCGGCACGC
Organism: Betaproteobacteria bacterium; assembly: GCA_028291945.1. Lineage (GTDB taxonomy): Bacteria > Pseudomonadota > Gammaproteobacteria > Burkholderiales > SG8-41 > JAQGMV01. The sequence goes on along the minus strand of JAQGNH010000111.1, from coordinate 2,720 downwards.
CGATGTCGATCTGACCCGCCACGACGGCGACGATGGCCTCGGGCGCGCCCTTATACGGAACGTGCAGCATCTTCACGCCCGCCATCATGGCGAAAGCTTCGCCTGCGAGATGTCCCGACGTGCCGATGCCCGGCGAGCTGAACGCGAGCTGCCCGGGCCTCGCCCGTGCGAGCGCGATCAGCCCCTGCGCGTCGCGCACCGGCACCGAAGGATGCACGGCGAAAGTAAACACGGTGAGCATGACTAGCGAGATCGGCGCGAAATCGCGCTCGACATCGTACGGCAGCTTGGCGCGCAGCGCGGGCAGCGTCGTAATAGCGCCCGCCGCATAGAGGAGCGTATGACCGTCCGGCTGCGATCGTGCGACTGCCTCATCCGCGATCGCCCCGCCTGCGCCGGGACGGGTTTCGACGACGATCGGCTGCCCCAGGCTCTCGGCCATCTTTTGCGCGAGCATGCGCACCGAGATGTCGCCCGTGCCGCCCGCCGCGGTTCCGAGGATCACGCGCACGGGTTTGACGGGATACGCGTGTCCTGAGCTTGTCGAAGTGGTCTGCCCCGATGCTTCGAGTGCCCCCTTCCGTTCGGCCTGAGCCAGTCGAAGGGCGAACGACGGGGCCTCAGCACGAGGGCTTGTCGAAGGGGTCTGGGCCGACGCGTCCACGATGCAGAGTCCGACGCACGTGATGAAAGCACCAATCAGTTTCCGCACGATCCCCTAACCTCAGCGATTGGCTTATGAACGCAGCGCTTGCGGATTGATGATGTTCGCGGGCTTGCCCGACGCGAACGCGAGGATGTTGTCGATCGCGATGTTGTAGATGCGCTCGAACTGATAGTCGACGGCGTAGCCCAGGTGGGGCGTGCAGAGAACGTTGGGCAACGCGAGCAGTGGATGAGCGCCGCCGACGACGGGCTCCTCTTCATACACGTCGACCGCGGCGAAGCCGGGCCTGCCTTTTTTGAGCGCGTCGACGAGCGCGCCGTCCTCGATGATCCGGGCGCGGCTCGTGTTCACGAGGAGCGCCGTGGGCTTCATGCAGGCGAGATCGGCCGCTTTGACGATGCCGCGCGTCTCCTGCCTGTAGAGGATGTGCAGGGTGAGTACGTCCGCTCCGGCAAAGAACGCTTCGCGGCTCTCCGGCACTTCGTAGCCCGCCTGTCGCGCATGCTGCCTCGAAGCCTCGCGCCCCCAGCACGTCACGTTCATGCCGAACCCCTTTCCGATCTGCGCGACCTGCTCGCCGATGTTACCCGGCGCATAGACGCCGAGGGTCTTCCCGCGCAACCCGGTGCCGACGGTCGTCTGCCATACGCCGCGCTTCAGTTGCTCCGCTTCATGCGGGACGTGCCGCAGCGATGCGAGGATGAGCGCCCACGTGAGCTCGACGGTGGAGTAGCTTCTGCCCCCGCCGTCGTTGAGCGCGGCGATCGCGATCCCGCGCTCGGTGCACACGTCGATATCGATGTGGCTGCGGTGGCTGCCGGTCTGTGCGACGAGCTTGAGCCTCGGCAGCTTTTCGATCACTTCGCGGCGCAGGGCCGAGCGCTCCTGGGTAATGACGACCGCATCCGCATCATGCAAACGAGCCACGAGCTTCGTTCCATCTTTCACGGTGTCCTTGTATATCGCGACCTCGTGATCTTTCAGGCGCGCGAAGCCGGTCACCTTGCGGAATGCGCCGGAGTAGTCGTCGAGCACGGCTATTTTCATGGTGCGCGCCTCATCGTTCTTCGGTTCCCGTGTTCACTTTCACGGGGCGTGCCACTAGCGGCCTGGTATCACCGTGTCCACGATGCTGCGTACATCCGCCGCTCCCTCCATGCTCATGATCGCGTTCAGCGCGGAGTCGACCTGCGCGGGCTTCAACACGGAGCCGGCGAGCATTCTGAACTTGTCGAACACCGCTTCTCTGGATTCCCAGCCGTAAGAATCGCCGCGGCCGCCGTTCGCCTCCACGCGAGGGGCAACGAGGCGTTCGCCGTTCTTCAGAATGACGGTGACATCCCACCAGTGCGCGCCGCCGAGCGAACGGTGCGGCCGCCCTGCCGTCTCGGGATCCTGCGTGACGTTCACCTTGTGCAGGAGAGCCTGCACGGCGGGACGCCGGGCGGCCTCGTCGGTAAAGCTGGAAAGATCGAGCTTGCCGCCATCGACGATCAGAGAAGAGACCGTGTACCACGTGGAAAACTTGCCCTGCAGACCGCTCTTCGGCCAGCGCAGATTGGGCGCCATGCACGACGGCTCGTGCGTGGTCACGATGTCCACCGACTGCACGTCCTCCGGCTTGATAGGATGCTTCTTGAGCAGGTGAGTCATCGCCGTGTTGGCGCCGTGCGTGCCGCCGCAGCACGGCCAGATCTTCATCGATATGCCGTTGGCAACTTCGCGGCCGCTGCCCATCAGAGCCCACGGATTGCCGAGATGGCGCGGGATGTTGCTCAAGTTCATCATCTCCTCGCCGTACACGGCCGCGTATCCGAACCGGTGCTCCATGATTTCCGGGTTCGACTCGTAACCCTTTTGCGCGAGCTTGGCTGCCGTGACCGCCGCGCGACAGCCGTTGCCGGGATGAAACGGCTTGGTCATCGTGCCGAAGTTGCCGCGCAGACCGGACGCCTGAGTCGCTCCGATCCCCAGCGCCATTTGCGTCTGCATCTCGTCGAGCCCCAGCATTTTCGCCGCCGCAGCTGTGGACCCGAGCGTGCCGATGCTCGAC
>JAQGNH010000108.1 GCA_028291945.1 Betaproteobacteria bacterium | reverse complement strand
GCACGTTGAGGATCTTCTCCTTCTCCAGCAAGTTGCTCACGTTACGGTTGAAGAGATCGGTCCCCGACCCCGCCGACGTGTGCGAAATCCACTCGATGGTCTTGGACGGATAGGTTTGCGCCTGGACAGCGCCGGCGAATACGGCGGCTGCGGCGAACACGGCGACGAGAAACGAAGGGACAGGACTGCGGGAGTACATGCGGCTCATGGTCTTCCTCCTTGGTTTTGTGGGACAGACTTGAAGCAACACTACGAGATGCATACGCTACATCGCGGGACGCCGCCGCGCCAGTGGAGTAAAAGTCACCTGTAAACCGCTACTCCGAACGCCATGCCCTTCACCCGCAGATCCGCCCCGCGAGGCGGTGAGGAAACTATGCAGAAGTGGAGTAAGGTCATCAGGGTTGCGGGCAGCAAACCGGAACAGTGAATCTACGAAACGACTCGCGGAGAACTCGCATGAGTGAAGTACGAATCGCCCACAACCTCAAACTGCTCGGCCGCCACGACGCCGGCGGCGCCGCCAATCTCGGCGAAGGCATGGCGATGAAGATCGCGAAGAACGGCAGGCGCTACATGTACATCGCCAACGAGAACTGGCCCGTTGCGTTCTCGATCTTCGATGTCACCGAGCCGCGCGATCCCAAGATGGTGTGGCAGTTGAAGCTGCCGGGCACGCATGTCCGCGGGAACTCGCTTGCGATGCGCGGCGACACGCTGCTGATGGCCTATCAGGTTAACAAGGCCGGGCTCGAGCCGGCAGGATTCCAGGTCTACGACATCTCGAATCCGGTGGAGCCGCGCGAAGTCACCTTCTTCGACCTGTCGGGTGGCCACGGGCGAGGCACGCACTACATCTCGTTCATGGATGGCGAGTACGCGCACATCTCGACGGGCGCGCCCGATTTCGAGGGCAAGCACGAGCATGACTATCAGTTCTACATGATTGTCGACATGCGGAATCCTGCGAAGCCGACGGAGGTCGGCCGCTGGTGGATGCCGGGGCAGCGCGTCGGCGACGCTGAAGAGCTGCCGCCGCGGCACGAGGGATTCCTCGACGTGGGCTTCCGGCCGCACCACACGCTCGTCTATCCCGAGCGGCCCGACCGCGCCTACATCGGCTGGATCGACGGCGGCATCATCATCCTCGACATCTCGGATAAATCGAATCCGAAACTGATCAGCCGTCTCGACTATCACCCGCCCTTCCCCGGCTTTACGCACACCTGTCTGCCGCTCTTCAATCGCGACCTCCTGCTCGTGACCGACGAGGCGACGGGCGATCAGGGCCTTGACTGGCCGAAACGCTACTGGGTAGTCGATATTCGCGAAGAGAAAAATCCGGTCATGATCGCGAGCATGCCGACACCGGAAAATTTCGAGGAGCTGCATCGCGTCGGAGGCCGCATCGGCGCGCACAACATCCACGAGAACGAGCCCGAGCCCGGCAGTGCCAAGCTCGAGAACACCGTCGTGACGACGTGGTTCAGCGCAGGCCTTCGCATTTATGACATCCGGGACCCCTTCCGCCCGGAGGAGATCGCTGCTTTCCTGCCGGAAACGCCCAAGGGTCAGCGCGGCTGCCGGATCAGCGACGTCTTCGTGGACGATCGCGGCATCATCTACGCAGGCGATCGCGCGAAGGGCGGGCTGTACATCCTCGAATACACCGGTAAGCAGCCGCTCAACTGACATGATGCCATCACGCGGTCATGCTGGACCTTGATCCAGCATCCATTTGCAACGTCAACATGGATCCCTGGATTCAATCACTCCAGGGCAAGCTCTGGCTTGGCGCCAGGATGACGATGAGGTCATCGAGCCACGCGGTCATGCTGGACCTTGATCCAGCATCCATTTTCAACTTCAACATGGATCCTGGCTTGGCGCCAGGATGACGAATGAGGTCATCCAGCATCCGTCTAAACGCCAACCTGGGTCGCGGCTGTAGGGCCTGGCGCGCGTCGGGCGTTTTCGCGTGCGCAGTTGTCATGTCAGTCGCGCCCGCATTCCCTCAAGGGCAGGCGGAGCGTCCGCTCCGGCTCGTCGTTCCTCTCGCTCCGGGCGGCACCAACGACACGATTGCACGCCTCGTCAGCGACAAGCTTGCGGAGCGCCTTCAACAGACGATCGTGGTTGATAACCGTGCGGGCGCGAATGGCCAGATCGGCTCCGCGATCGTCGCGCGCGCGGCACCGAACGGAAACACGCTGCTCATGATCGGCGCCGGCCACGCGACCAATCCCGCACTCATGAAATCGCTGCCTTACGACACTGTGCGCGATTTCGCACCGATTGGCACCGTCGCGGGCGGCCCGTATCTCATGGTAATCCCGCCGAGCGTTCCAGCGCAGAACGCGACGCAGTTCGTCGCGTGGGTCAAATCAAAACCCGGACAGGTGAGCTATGCGTCTGCGGGCGCCGGCAGCCCGACGCACCTGGCGGGCGAGCTCTTCAGGGTCGCGGCCGGCAACCTCGACATGCAGCACGTCCCGTACAAAGGCGGCGGAGCGCTGATACCTGACCTGTTGGCGGGACGTGTGTCGGCGTTCTTCTCGTCGATCACTACGGCACAGGTGCACGTGAACGCCGGAAAGTTGCGGCCCATCGCCGTGACGACGACGAAACGTTCTCCCCAGGTGCCCGAGACGCCGACGTTCGTAGAGGCCGGTTATCCGGATGTCGTGGTGAACGCGTGGTACGGCATGCTCACCACCGGCGGCACGCCGAAAGCGCGCGTGGAAAGACTCGGTGCCGCGCTTCAGCAGGTGCTCGCGGATCCTCAGATGCGCGAGCAGATCCAGAAACAGGGACTCAACGCTGAGCCCTCCACCCCGGAAGAATTCGCGAAGCTCATCCGAACAGAGATGGTGAAATGGGCGAAGGTGGTGAAAGCGGCCGGGATCCAGCCGGAATAGACAAGCGGAAAGCTCCAAGAAAATAGGGTCGGGTCCACATTCGCCATTAGAAAGCGGACCTGACCGGACCTGACCCTATTTAACCCTACATTAACTCTTAACTTGGCGGCACTTCGACATCCAGGAGCGGCGCGTATTGCTGCGAGCCGAAGATGTCGGTGTCGCCCGGGCTGCCGCTGGGGCTCTCGCGATAGATCGTGAATTTGATCGCGTTGGCGGGATCGAACTCGACGAAGTCCGAGATGCGCTCGGCCGGAATCCCGTAGAGCTTCGCCACGCTCTCCCGCG
>JAQGNH010000084.1 GCA_028291945.1 Betaproteobacteria bacterium | reverse complement strand
GCTGTGAAAATGAAAGTAGGGCGACTGTCGCCGAGCGAAGAGGAAGAGCGAATTGCGGCGGCGCGCGAAGCGATCGGGCCCGATATTCATCTCATGCTCGATGCGAACAATGCGTGGAATGATGTGCCGACCGCTCTCACGTACATGAAGCGCTATGAGCCCTACGATCCCTACTGGATGGAGGAACCGTTCGGGCCAGACGATATCGACGGGCACGCTAAGCTCGCCGAGCTCACGCCGGTTGTGATCGCGACGGGCGAGATCGCGTACGGGCGCTGGTATCACAAGGAGCTCCTCGACAAACGCGGCGCGGAAATTCTCCAGACCGATGCGGTCGTCTGCGGCGGTATCACCGAATGGAAACGCATCGCCGCGACGGCAGCGAGCTATGGCGTGACCATGTGCCCCCATTGGTTCCACGACGTGCACGCCCATCTTGTTGCCGCAACTCCGAATGCGCGGTACGTCGAATTCTTCCCCGATGATCAGGTGCTCAACTTCCGCCGTTTGATCGATACACAATTGCAGCACGAAGCCGGGAATCTGATATTGCCCAAGACGCCCGGACTCGGATTCGACTTCGACGCGCAGGCCGTCCGCAAATACGCACTGAATCAGCAGGAGGCGTGGTCGACGGCGAAGTAGGACACCCTCGGGCTCTGCGATGGACGGTCGCGTCTCCAGCGCACTCGTTCGCTCCGTCTACTCAGCCGACGGACGTAGCGCAATGAGCGCGGCGAGCGCCGCGATCGAGAACGCGATCGTCACCCCCAGCGCTGCACTCGCACCTGAGCGTTCCAAAACAACACCGAATGCAAACGGGGCGACCGCCTGCATACTGCGTGCAGTGACTCCGATCACGCCTTGCCGGTGCCCATAACCTTCAGGACCGAATATCGCGAGCGGCAGCGTGCCGCGCGCAATCGTGACCATGCCGTTACCGGCGCCGTGCAGCAACGCGAATGCGGACGCAGCGAACGGACTGCCGCCGAACAGGATGAGCAGAAAGGCACCTACCGGGTGCAGAGCGACCGCCGCGCGCGCCGTGAACAGCGAGTGCAGCTTCAGGCGCTGTGCGGCGAGAAACTCGAGGAGCCGCGCGGCCACTTGCGCAGGGCCCACGAGTGCCGCTGCGGTCAGGGCTGCAGTCGGCGCGGTGCCGGCGGCTTGCAAAAGTCCCGGCAGATGCGCTGCCATGGCTGACGTTACAAACGCCGCCATTGAGGCAAACAACGTCACGAGCACCAACGCGCGCTTCTGATAACGGCCGATCGAGCCGTCCGCATCGCCCGAGAGGGCGCTCCCCTTGGCGGAACTGCTCGCATTCACGTCTTGCGCCACCCCGTCACGCGTCTTGGGAATGAGCAGCAGGTTCAACGGGAGCGCAACCAAGAGATGCATCGCTGCCCACGCAAAACAACTCGCGCGCCAGCCATGGTGCTCCACGATCAGCGCGGTCAACGGCCAGCCTACGGTGCTCGCAAAACCGGCTATGAGCGTAATCGCGGTAATCGGTCCACGCGCGCGCGTGCCGAATATACGCACGAGGGCCGCGAACGCGGCGTCGTAAAGTCCCAGCGCCATGCCGGCTCCGAGGAGGATCCAGGCTGCGAACAGCATCGCAGCATTGGACGCGAGACCCAGCAACCCGAGCCCGGCGGCAAGTACCAGGTTCGACGCTGCAAGTGCACCGCGGCCACCGCGCCGGTCAATTTCGCGGCCGACGGCGGGGCCCGTCAAGCCCATCACCACGAGCGCCACCGAAAAAGCGGCAAACACTGTCGACACCGGCAGCCCAAGGTCACGCGCTATGGGCGACGCGACAATGGCGATGAGATACGTCGACGACGCCCATGCCAGCGTCTGGGTCAGGCCGAGCGCGATAATCGGGGTCAACTTGCCACTTTCGATCGGGTATGTGTTTGACTGCTTATTAGCACGTCCTCCTCGAGCGCGGAACCCAATGGGAAAACCTGAGAGCGGCCAAATGTAGACCCGTGGTGCCTCATCAACATCGACTGCACTGAATCTTCCTCATGCGCCTGCGGCCGAACGCGACGCGCTGGGCACGGTCCTTGCCCATTGAAATTGGGGGATTTGTGCAATGAGCGCCATGATCAAGAACTGTTGCCTGCTGGTCTTCGTGACGGTGCTTGCCGTGGCACCCGCCCTCGGTCAGGCAACCACGCAACAGGGTCTAGAAACGCAAGGCGCACGGCTGCTCACGCGAGAAGCGGTCGAGAAGCTCGTTTTGGGTTCCCGGATCAGCATGGTCGATGCGCAAACCACACAAACCTGGACCCATGGCGCTCGCGGCAATCTCATCGCGACGCTTGCCCGCTCCGGGGTGCCGCGGCCCATAAATGGTCAAGGCACCGCTAAGGTCGATCAGACGGGCGCATATTGCGTGCGCATCGAGTGGCCAAAAACGGTTGAATCGTGGTGCCGTCATATCTTCGCGCTGGATGGCTCTTACTATGCGGTCTCGGATGACCCGCGCCAAACCGAGGTCAACTCGCTGCAGGTTGTGCAGCCCAACATGAAACGACTCAGCACGCTCACTCGCCTGTGGTCGCTTGCGCGCTTCGCCACTGGGGGGGCAGCGCGCTAAACCCGCGCGAATTTTTCCGCATCCCCGTATCATGCGATTGGCGGTGACCCGCTCGGGCGCCGGTACGCCGTCCATGAGATCCGGAGGAGCGACTATGGCAACCGGAACGTCTGCGTGGTTGAGCATTGCCGCGATTGGCGTCGCATTTACCGCCTGTCACAGCGGAGCCCTGCAACACCATAGCAGTGACGCATCAGTCGTCGTCGGCGAAAACGATGTCGGCGGCATCGTGACCAGCGCGTACGGAGCCGAGGCCGGAGTGTGGGTTATCGCGGAGACGCGCGATCTGCCCACCAAGTTCGCGCGAATCGTCGTGACGGACGAGCGCGGGCGTTACGTCATCCCTGACCTGCCGAGAGGCACGTACGATGTGTGGGTGCGCGGTTATGGGTTGATCGATTCGCCCAAAGTGCACACGGAGGCCGGCAAGATCCTCGACTTGCGCGCCGTCGTCGCACTGACGCCTGCCGCCGCAGCGGAGTACTACCCTGCGATCTACTGGTATTCGATGCTCAGCATTCCTGAGAGCACGGCATTTTCAGCCACAAGCAATGTCAAGACGCAACGCGAATGGCTGAATCAGGTGAAGACGAACGGTTGCATCACCTGCCATCAGATCGGCAACAAGGCGACGCGCACGCTGCCCCCGGAGTTCGCGCACATCCGTTCGTCTACGGAAGCCTGGTCCACCCGCATTCTTTCTGGACAGGCAATGAGCCAGATGGTCAGTGCGATCGGAAGGCTCGACACTCAGCTCGCGCTCAAGCAGTTTGCGGATTGGACCGACCGGATCGCCGCCGGCGCGCTTCCCGCGACGCAACCGCCGCGTCCCGCAGGTGTGGAGCGCAACCTCGTGATCACGCTCTGGGACTGGAGCCGTCCCACGACCTATATGCATGACGAGATCTCCACCGACAAACGCAATCCGACCGTAAATCCCAACGGCCTGATTTACGGCGCGCCGGAGGAAAGCACGGACTATATTCCGGTGCTCGACCCGGTGCGGCACATCGCGACCGAAGTAAAACATCCCGTACGCGATCCCCAAACACCGTCCTCCAAAACCCTTCCGTTTTCGCAATCGCCGTACTGGGGCATGACGCCGATCTGGGACAGCCAGACGAGCATGCACAATCCGATGTTCGATGAGCGCGCGCGCGTCTGGTTCACGGCCCGTGTGCGTTCACCCGAAAATCCTGCGTTCTGCCGAAAAGGCTCAAGCCATCCTTCGGCAAAAGTGTTTCCGATTGATCGCGCCAACCGCCACTTGTCGATGTACGACCCGAAGACGGCTATGTTCACGCTGATCAGCACCTGTTTCCAGACGCACCACCTCGTCTTTGCCGAAGATGCGAATGAGACGCTGTGGACGAGCGGCGATGCGGGAAACCAGGTCGTCGGCTGGTTCAATCGCAAGCTGTTCGAGGAAACGGGCGACGAAGAACGATCGCAAGGCTGGACGCCGCTCGTCCTGGACACGAACGGAAATGGCAAGCGCGACGAATGGGTCGAGCCGAACCAGCCGCTCGACCCCAGCAAGGACAAGCGCATTGCGGCCGGTTTCTACGGCGTCGCCGTAAACCCGGTGGACGGCTCGGTCTGGGGTTCGGCGCTCGGCTTCCCGGGCACGCTCGTGCGCATCAATCCAGGGCCCAATCCCAGTGTGACTGCGCTCGCGGAAGTGTTCGAGTACCCGCTCGAGATGAACGGCTACGGCGTGCGCGGCATGGACATAGACCGCAACGGCGTCGTGTGGTCATCGCTTGCGAGCGGGCATCTCGCGAGCTTCGACCGTCGACGATGCAAGGGACCACTCAACGGCCCGACCGCAACGGGAAAGCACTGCCCGGACGGGTGGACGCTCTATCCATTCCCGGGACCCCAATTCGAACAGGTCAAAGAAAGCGGCAGTGCAGAGTCCAGCTACTACACGTGGGTGGATCAGTTCGACACGCTCGGTCTCGGCAAAAACGTGCCGATCGCAACCGGCAATCTCAACGACGGGCTTCTTGCGCTGGTCGACGGGCGATTCGTGACGCTGCGAGTGCCGTATCCGTTAGGTTTCTACGCTAAGTGGATGGACGGGCGCATCGACGACCCTGACGGTGCATGGAAGGGGCGAGGTCTGTGGGCCACCACATCGACGCGCGCACCGTTCCACATGGAAGGCGGAAGCGGCACGCGGCCGAAGGTGGTCCGCTTTCAGCTGCGACCCGACCCGCTCGCGCGGTGATGGTCCGGCCTCAGCTCAATCGCTCAATCGTTAAGCATCGTGGGAAATGCGAAGCCGAACGTGATCAGGAAAATACAGAGCTTGCCGACGAATGCCGCTTTCTGCCCTGCGCTCATCCTGCCCCATTTCTTTGACTCTGTGGTACCGCTCGTCATGGTGATCTCCTCGAGAATAGTTATTGGACGCCGCGCGAAGTCGCGGAGTTCCGGGTGCAGACCATAACAAGCGCGACATGTACGTTGTGTAGAACGCGTGTGAGTAACTTGTGAACTCTCCACCCGCGCCCGAAGCGTGTGTGCACGCGCAGCAAGGGACAGACTTCGGCAGCTGCTGCAAACGCCGATCGGTTTACGCTGCTCCGTCTAGTCAGCAGCGCGCGCGAACTTCTGCACTCGCCGGCCGTTTCCGACTTCAGCCGTATAGAGGTTGCCTTTCGAATCGGCGGCGATGCCGTGGACCGTCTTGAGCTCGCCCGCCATGCGTCCCGTGCGGCCAAAGCTTGCGAGCCGTCTGCCATCGGCACGACTGAGGATATGCACTTCGCCGTTGGAACCGTCGGCGACATAAAGGTAGAGCTGGCGCGGGTCGGTCGAGAACGCGATGTCGAACGCGGATCCGCTTCCGAGCGTCTGCGGCTCTATGAAAAACTCGCTTACGAACGTTCCATCTTTGCGGAACACCTGTATGCGATCGTTCGTCCGGTCGCAGACGTAGAGCAGGTTATCGCGCGAGTGATGCACGCAGTGCACGTTGCCGAATTGTTTTGGCAGCGTGGACGGCTTGTACGGCGGCATCTTCTCGTCGCTCGGTACCGCCCCGTAAGCGCCCCAATGCCGTTTGTAGACGCCCGTTTTCGCGTCGAACACGATCACGCGACGATTACCGTATCCATCGGCGACGTAAAGCTCGTTGGCCGCGGAATCGATTTCCATGTGCGCCGGGCGCCCGAGTTGCGTCTTGCTGTTGCTGCCTTCGGATTTCCCGGGCTTCCCGATCTGCATCAGGAACTTTCCACCGCGCGTGAACTTGAGTATCTGGTGATCGGTGTTGTCGTTGCCCGCGACCCACACGTTGCCCTCGGAATCGACATAGATGCCGTGCTCGTTCTTCGGCCAGTCGTAGCCCTCGCCCGGGCCGCCCCACCCCTGCACGTAATTACCCTGTGGGTCGAATTCGATTATGGGCGGTGCTGCGGTACAACACTTCGACAGCGGCGGATTCTGAAGCGCGCCTTTCTCTTCGTCCAGAATCGTTGCGGGTCGATGGATAATCCAAACGTGATCGCGCCTGTCGATCGCGACCCACGCGACTTGTCCCAGGATCAGATTGCCCTTCAGCGGTTTGGGCCAGAATGGGTCTACTCGATGAGTCGGCGCGCCCGACGCGATCTTCGAATCCTGCTCGCGTGTATCGGTGGTACTACACGCGATGACGATCAGCAGGAGCGCTAAGACAAACGCATACCGCCTGTACTTCATGGCTCCTCCCAACACGTGACCCGGTTTCTGGTTATGCAGTACTATACCCTGGGGGACGCTCCACGATGCGACCGTTCTGAACGTCGAAGTCGCGCTGAAGCAGGGTGACCAGGCAGGCAAACGTCAAACCAGATTAGGCCTTGACAGGGAGGGACTATGGAAAAGGAAAGACGCAGGCGGTGGAGTTTCTACACCCGCGAAGACGGCTCGTGGCTCTGGCGCGTGCTACACGGCGACGGCAACGAAGCTTCGTCGCAGCGTTCCTTCGACAACATCAAGGACTGCATAGCCGATGCGAAGATGCATGGCTATGTCGTATGGGAACCCAGCTCTGAGCGCCGTGTGACGGTCACGCCGCAAACTTGATCTGCTCGGGTGCGCCATGCCGCGGGGAGTCTGCGGCAAGTATGGTTGATTCGAAATAAAAGGAGGAAGCACGTGGCCAAAGGCTATTGGATCAATTTTTTCCGAAAGATAAAGGATCCAGAAAAAGTAGAGGCTTATCGCAAGCTCGCAGGGCCGGTGATGGAAGCTTCAGGCGCCAAGTTCCTGGTTCGCGGCGATCCGAAGAAAGTGTACGAGGTGGGCGTCCAGCTGCGCACCGTGGTGATCGAGTTCGAAAGTGTCGAAAAAGCGATCGCGGTACACGACAGCCCCGGCTACCAGGCGGCCCTGAAAGCGCTCGGTGACGGCGCGGAGCGCGATCTGCGTATCGTCGAAGGATTGTAATGATGCGGTGATGAAGCGATCCGGTGATGCACCTCTGACATCTCACTTCATTCCCCCACTTCGTCACTGCGTAGTGGTACCCGCTACCCGCCACACCTTGTTGCCCACATCATCGGCGACGAGCAACCCGCCGCGCTTATCCACCACGACGCCGACCGGCCGGCCGTAAGCCCGGCCCTCCGGGCTCAGAAATCCGGTCAGCACATCCAGCGGCTTGCCTGAAGGCTTGCCGCCTTCGAACGGAACGAAGATCACCTTGTATCCGCTGTGCGGCTTCCTGTTCCACGAACCGTGCTGCCCTACGAAAGCGCCGTAACGAAAATTCGCTGGCAGTGTGTTCGTACCATCGGCAAAGGCAAGACCCAGAGAGGCAGTGTGCGGTCCCAGTGCATAGTCGGGCGCGATCGCCTTCGCGACGAGATCCGGGCGTTGCGGACTGACGCGATCGTCGACATGCGGTCCGTAGTAACTATAAGGCCAACCGTAGAACGCACCTGCGGTCAACGAGGTCATGTAATCCGGAACGAGGTCACTGCCAAGCTCGTCGCGCTCGTTCACGACCGTCCACAGAGCGCCTCCGCGCGGTTCCCATCCGAGGCCGTTGGGATTGCGCAATCCCGAGGCGAAGATACGGTGATCGCCGGTCTTCACGTCGACTTCCCAGATGGCTGCGCGCCCTTCTTCCTTGTCGATGCCTCTCTCCGCCACATTACTGTTCGAGCCGACAGTTACAAAGAGTTTGGCACCGTCCTGGCTCGCGATAAGATTTTTGGTCCAGTGATGATTGATCGGCCCTGCCGGCAGGTCGACGACCTTTACCCCCGGAGCAGCAATGCGTGTGTCCCCGGGCTTGTAGGGAAACCGCAGCACGGCGTCGGAATTGGCGACGTAGAGGTCGGTGCCGACGAGTACCATGCCGAAAGGCGAATTCAATCGTTCCAGAAAAACGCTGCGTGTCTCGGCTACCCCGTCGCCATTGGCATCCCGTAAAAGAGAAATGCGGTTCGCGCTCGGCACTCCGGCGCCCGCCCTCTTCATCACGCGCTTCATCACCCAGCCCTTGATGCCTTTACCATCTTCGGGCTTGGGTGGCGCATTGGTTTCTGCTACCAGAACGTCCCCATTCGGCAGCACATACAACCAACGCGGATGATCGAGCTCGGACGCAAATGCAGTTACCGCCGTTTGGGCGGGACTCGCAGGCTTGACGCCTTCGGGCCAGCCGCTCGCGGGCGCGATGTTGACTGTCGGAATAAGCGATTTGTGTGGGGGTGGAAGAGTCGGATTGGGACCGACGCCGGCCTCGACCGGCAATCGGGCCGTTTCAGAACAGGCAACCATCGAGCTCGTCAGAGCCACCGCGAGTGCGGCCAACGTTCCACAGCGTGCTATTCGCATGAACAAACTCCTGAGAAAGCAGATTCGCGGGCAATCACCGTTCCCGGAACCTTCCCGCGCGGCCACATTGCAAATCTGGACGACGAAATCCGCCAAGGACATTTCGCTGAAGATGTTTGTGGCGTTCTGTACCGGGGTCGCCCTGTGGCTCGCCTACGGCATTCTGCAGGCGGAGATCCCCATCATCATCTGGAATGCCGTAACACTGCTGCTGGCGCTTGCGATCGTCGTGATGAAAATAAAATACGGTTGACCGATGTCGTCGATTCAGCGCGTTTGTTCCGTCTGGGCAAGTCGGGCAAGCTCATCACAGACGCGGCTTCGGCGTTCCAGTAAGTCGTTGAAATAGACGTCGCACGCCGGGATCGGTGCCGGGTACTGGTTGATCTCAGCCTGCAGTCGCAGTCGCTCTTGCTCCAGCTCGGCCCGTCTGAGGTTCACTGTCGACATCGTCATCGCCCGTGTCCTTTCGCTGCAGCCCGCGTATTTTGGATAGCGGTAGCGGACAACCGCTCCGATACTCGGAATGATGCGCTTGTCAGTGGAGCGCGCCATGACTGCTTCGTCCGATCCAGCCAATATGCCGGCCTAACGTCGACGGCAACGCGGTCTCGCGTCCAGCGGCAAAACTGGCACAATACTCCTGGAATCGGAGGCAAGGGGAGCCTCGTGTCTGATCACGTTTCGCGACATGCAGCGCTCGGATTCGCCTGCGCGGCGCTGTGCTCGTTTGCGGCCGGTGCACAGCAGTTGTCCTACCCTGCGCGACCGATGCGCATCATCGTCGGGTTCACCCCGGCCAGCAGCAATGACATTCTTGCCCGCTTTGTCGCCTTGAAGCTTTCCGATCGGCTGGGCCAGCAAATCGTGGTGGACAACCGGCCCGGCGCAAACGGAATCATTGGAACAGAGCTCACGGTGAAGTCCACGCCGGATGGCCATACACTCATGCTCGTGTCGACATCACACACGATGAACGCAGCGGTGAACAAGCTGCCATTCGACCCTGTCCAGTCGTTGACGGCCGTCGCTATGCTCGGCGCCGGTGCACTCGTGCTCGTTGCGCATCCGTCGTTTCCCGCGAGCACGGTCAAACAGCTGATCGACATGGCCAAGGCGAAGCCGGATGCGATTACGTACGCGTCTGCAGGCACCGGCGGCATCAATCACTTCGGCGGTGCACTGTTCGCGCGGGTCGCCAACATTCAGATGACGCATATACCTTACAAGGGCGGTGCGCCTGCGCTGACCGACGTGATTGCAGGACACGTTCAGCTCATGTTCGGATCGATGCCGCTCACGCTCAATCAGATTCGAGCAGGCAAGGTCAAAGCTCTAGGCGTGACCGGCTTGAAACGCTCGGCCCTTCTGCCCGATGTGCCGCCGATTGCCGAATCCGGAGCACCGGGCTACGAAATCCAGACGTGGTGGGGAATACTCGCGCCTGCGCGCGTTCCGTCAGCGGTCGTTGCGCGGCTGAACGAGGAGATCAACGCAATCCTCAGGCAACCCGATTCGGCGAAGCGCCTCGAGGCGGAAGGCGCCGAGCCGCTGCCAATGTCGAGCGGTCAGTTCGCCCGCGTGATTGCCGCCGAAGTCGACAAGTGGACGCGCGTTGCGCGCGAAGCAAACATACGCGCAGATTAGGCATATCAGAAGGATGCGTTTGAAAAAATACGAAGCAGCAGTGAAGTCGAAGGTACCCATGAACAACGTTGTTTACCTCGCGTGCGCAGGTGTGGTTGTGCTTGCATCCTTAGCAGTTGCGCGCGAGGTTGCAGCCGCGTACCCAGATCGGCCGCTGCGGCTTGTCGTGCCGTTCCCACCGGGCGGCGGCAACGACATCCTGGCGCGCGCGGTCGGTCAGCGTCTGGCGGAGTCGCTCGGTCAGCAAATCATCATCGACAATCGCGGTGGTGCCGGCGGCATGATCGGCGGGCAGATTG